>NZ_LJCS01000024.1:0-59494 GCF_001280945.1 Photorhabdus heterorhabditis
GTTTCTTTAACAACGGCGAGGTGTTCAATCAGAGTCATCATTGAGCTATCTGAAGAGAAATAAGCGTGATTAGATCATGTCATTACTCTACTTTCAATAGGCGTTAAAAAAGTATGCTCGCGCCCTGGCTTATCCTGAAGATAAAGAGCAAACTGTACAGCGTCTTCACTGTCAGGTATATATTGCTTAAATGGGCCAAGATTTACCAAATTCATTATTTTTATCCTCGTACAATAGTGATCCATTGACCATTTTTAAGAAATTGAATAGGACTCCAATATAACGTCTCAGCGGAATAATCCCTATCTCTATTATAAAACCCAGTTAACACATTAGGGCCGTGATATTCCAACACACCACCAGCTCCTATTTGTACTTCAACACCAAGGCGGATGTTAGAAATGTAAAGACTATTGCATTCTTCTTTTGTATATACGCCCAAATTTCCAACAGAAGGGGGATTTGATGTATTATATTCCCTAGTCCAAGGAGTCCATGGTAAATCATTATATTGGCTACGAGTATATATCCGGCTGCTGTTATAAACAAAATAGCGTTGAATAATCCCCGCAGCTTTCAACACAATAAGAGAACCAGCAAGTTGCTCAGGATAATTAGCACCATTTTGGGCATGAACATTATAATCTTGATAATAAACCCCTGGTGTTTTGTAATTATCTAAATTCGCTTTATCACCTAAATAAATAGCTTGCCCATTAAATATGTCTTGAGAAGTAATATCGATATCTCTGGATAGAGCCTTACCATTTATCTTACGGATTCCTGTAATATATCGAGAGTCGGATTCCGTTTGTGTATAAACCCCAATATCTACGGCAGTCGGTTTATTCAGTGTATTATATTCCCTAGCCCAAGATGTCCATACTCCGATGTCATTTAAGGAGCGAGTATATATCCGGCTGCTGTTATAAACAAAATAGCGTTGAATGATCCCCGCAGCTTTCAACACAATAAGCGAACCGGCCAGAGGTTCAGGATAATTAGTACCAGATTCTGCTGAGGCGTTGGCATATTGAACATAAACACCTGGTGTTTTGTAATCATTCAAATTGATTTTTTCAGGGATAGTGACTGCTTGCCCATCAAAGATATCCTGAGACGTAATATTGATATCCCCAGACAACACCTTTCCATTCACTTTCCTGCTATTAGGCACCGCATTTTTCGCTAAATTTACTGTTTCCATCAAACCAAGGTTTTTCAAAATTCTCTAATACGTGATAATTTCTATAAGAATAGTCTCCTATTGGTATTAAACAGGATTAAACATGGCGAAGATTGGTTATGTCAGGGTGTCAACAAATGACCAAAACAGTGATTTACAGCGAAACGCTCTGATAAGTATAAATTGTGAGCGGATTTTTGAGGATAAAATCAGTGGAAAAACAGCCAACAGACCAGGTTTAAAACGAGCTTTAAAGCAACTTAAAAAAGGGGATACTTTAGTTGTTTGGAAACTTGATCGACTGGGACGTAGCGTAAAAAATATGGTTACTTTAATTTCTGATTTAAGTGAACGTGGTATTCATTTTCAAAGCCTGACTGACAGTATTGATACTAGTACCTCTATGGGGAGGTTTTTCTTTCACGTTATGAGTGCACTGGCTGAAATGGAACGGGAATTGATCGTTGAAAGAACAAATGCAGGATTAATAGCTGCTCGTGCTCAGGGAAGAATAGGTGGCAGACCTGTATCATTCTCATTTGCTGAACAGCAACAGGCCGCAAGATTGTTGGCTAAAGGCCATTCGCGGAAACAATTATCATTGATCTACAACACATCGTTATCCACGATATATAAATATTTTCCGGTAAATAAAACAGATTTTAGGTTCAGCTAACTAAACGTTTACTTAGACAACAGATTGCCATCAAGCATGGATTTACATATCTGAAAAAATTAATTTATCGACAATGAAAAAAACTTTCAGTACCTGGAAATCATCAGGTAAACTCGACCAATGAAGTTAATCTCATCAATTGCACAATCAAAGGTCACATCATTATCACATACCCTGATTTTACCGACCGGGATTTTTGTGATCTTTTTAATACTATGCATTCCTTCAATATCAATTAACCATAAACCATCCTGAACATCAGGTTCTTTTGTATCCAACAAATACCAAGTGTTATTGTTATCTACAATGAGAGGTTTTCTTATTTCTCTGGCAATAAGTTGAGTATCTAAAGTCACAGGGTTGTCAGCGTTCAACTTTCCACCAACTAATTTAACCCGCTGTATTGTCGGAGTGATAATGTTTTCTAAAGACTCCTTTTTCTTTTCTCCATCAGGGAACATGTCTCCTTGCCCTGTGCTTAGCCATAACAATGAAGCATTGGTTTCAAGGTTGCATTGAATAACCCAATCTGCTGGAAAGCTATCTCTTAAGTACCGGTTTGCCATTGTGCTTTTAGACACACCTAGATGGTCGCTTAGTGCTTGACGTGATTTAAACCCATATGCACTAACAAGGCGTTCGATAGCTTGTTTTCCTCCACTATCTGCACCCATTTTTATCTCAGTTACATTTTTTTTCATTTAAAGTACAGTTTAGTGAGTTTTTCTTCTCCACAACTCTCTCTAATTAAAGAGCTATAGTGATTCCAAATAAATTTACTAGATCCAACGAATGATATTGCATCATGGGCATCTAAATTTCAATCTATATACTTTGTGAAACTATACAATCTAAATAAATAGCAAAAATCTTCTAAGTAATAAAATAAGAAAAACTTATTAATTACAACGGATTGTGATAGGAAAGAAACCTTTTTAATCATTAATTATTTCAATAAAAACAATAATTAATATATTAACACTATCAAATATAGTTCTTAAAAAAGATAAAAAATCCCTTTAATTTTTTCTAATCAAGGTGTACTGTCCTTATATACAGTTATGTTATACGGGGGTAAGTTTGTCAGTGGACTTTCTTATGGAATCAGTAATAGCGCAACGTATTAATTTTATTGCCAGAATGGCAATAAGCTGTGAATGTAATCATATTGAAGATAAAGAGCTAGCTTTGACTTGGATTGCAGAATTATCGACGCCACTTACGAAACAACTTATTAATTGTCACGAAACACGTGAAGAATAAATGCGACAAATAAACAGTACGCATGTGGAGTTTTTGTATGATAAATAATCTAGAGTTTCTAAGTTGGTTATGATTGTATTGAAAAATTAGCCACTGAAAAGTGGCTTCTTGCTTTTCATTTGTACTATGGCTCTAACAATGTTGTTTCATTGTTTCCCCTCTTTTATTGGCACACCATGGTACTCTAATTTAACAATATTTCTTGTAATAGAGATTACCTAATGAAAATAATTGCACAGCAAAATGATACTGTTGATGCCTTGTGCTGGCGCCACTATGGCCGAACTCAGGGTATGACTGAACGTGTTTTAGAAGCTAATCCAGGATTGGTTGAATTGATATTTAAAAAATTTCCGGAATTGTCCGAATCTGAATATAGCGTAATCCTGCCACATGGCACTGAAGTTGAAATGCCTGAAATTATGCCAACTGCAACAAAACCTATTCTGCAACTCTGGGATTAAAGGTAACGAATGGGCGTGAATACAACCATGCCATTTATGGTAGTGTTAGTTTGATTGTTTTTTCAAAGGATTATCACTCTATTTTTACCAGCGTTGCCAGGAGTATGGCTTGATCTACTGGCCTTTTAAGAGCAAATAAAACCTATCCGCATTTTACAGGATATTCTGGAAAAAAATTGTAACTGTATTGTTTTCGACATTCGAGCAAGAATTATCTGTAATCAGCTTACCTTTAGTATCTTATATCCAGCATACGATTAGACAATACAACATTGGAATTCCTTAGATTACTGCATTAAGCGTTGATAGAAAAACCACCTACAGATTATTAAAAAGCCTTTCCCTTTAAGGAAAAGGCTTTTTAATTCATATTGTTATAGTCTTTACCTTCCAAGAAATTTGTCTGACCTTTCCTACAATTCGTCTTTAATGTCTACCGCTACCTTTAATGTCATTCTTCCAAACATAAACCCATAACTACCTACATGGCATTTTTCCGAATATGGATACACAACTAACAGAACTTCTACGCTTATTACGTAACCTGATCAGAACTGGTGTTGTTACCGAGGTAGATACTCAGCGAGGAATGTGTCGAATTGCGACAGGTAATCTCGAAACTGACTGGAGACCTTGGTTGACAATGCGAGCGGGTAATTCCCGTACTTGGTGGGCTCCCAGCCGTGGTGAGCAAGTTTTGCTATTATCTGTTGGCGGTGAATTGACCACATCCTTTGTATTACCGGCTGTTTATTCTAATCAATTTCCAGAGCCATCGACTCTCCCTACAGAAACTGACCATATTGATTTTCCTGATGGTGGATTACCGGCCATTTATTCTGATCAATCTCTGGCATCACCGCCTCGTTCTGAACAAGCTGTTCATATTGCTTTCCCCGATGGGGCTGTAATGGAGTATGAGCCGAAATTTGGTGCTTTAGTGGTAAAAGGTATTAAGACTGCCAGTGTGAAAGCTGCAAATTCCATAACACTTGAGGCAACGAATATAACACTAAAGGCATACAACAAAATTGGATTGGAGTCGTACAACGAAATTGGGATAAATGGATACAACAAAGTTGGATTGGAATCGTACAACAAAATTGGATTGAATTCAAAAAACGAGATTGGACTAGAAGCACTTAATAAAATTGGATTGGACTCAAAAAACGAGATTGGACTAAAAGCAGGAAAAGAAATGGGTCTGAAAGCGTCAAAAATTAAATTGGAAGGTGATGTTGAAAACACAGGCGGAAAACTCAGTTCTAATGGTGTGACCTTACATTCTCACCAACACTCCGGCGTCATGGCAGGCGGTGCGACAACAGGAGGTCCAGTATAATGATGTATCTTGGAATGAACCGGCAAACCGGTCGTAGCCTGACAGATTTGGAACATGTACGCCAGTCTGTCAGCGATATCTTACTAACCCCCGTAGGTAGCCGTTTAGAACGTCGCACTTATGGTTCTCTGCTACCCGAATTAATTGACTGGCCACAAAACGCGGCTCTACGTCTGCAAGTTATGGCTGCCAGTTATACAGCTATCAGCCGCTGGGAACCACGAATTAATCTGACAGCTATCACCATAAATACCCAACAAGACGGCAAAATGACAATAGATATATCCGGTCATTATCAGCTGTCTCCTGGGGTGTTTTCTCTATCCATCCCTGTGAGGTAAAACAATGCCGACTATTGACTTGGTAGATCTAAGCCAACTGCCACCACCTGATGTAGTAGAGCCACTGGATTATGAAAGACTATTGGCTGAGCGTAAAGCCAAATTAATATCTCTTTATCCTGAAGAACAACGAGATGCTATTACTCGAACACTAGAGCTGGAATCCGAACCTCTGGTTAAGTTGCTGGAAGAAAATGCTTACCGAGAATTGATATTGCGTCAGCGGGTAAATGAAGCGGCTCGTGCAGTGATGCTGGCCTATGCAACCAATGGCGATTTAGACCAATTAGGTGCGAACTATAACGTTACTCGGGCCGTTATGGAGCCTGATAGCACCTTCCGTAACCGTATCCAGAGAGCCTTTGAAGGGCTAAGTGTTGCAGGGCCGATAGGTGCATATGAATATCATGCCCTTAAAGTTAATGAAGGTATTAGTGTCAATAAAGGTGACGGAAAAGGTAAAGGTGAATATCAAACTGTTGCGGATGTTTCTGTCATCAGTCCATCACCGGCTAATGTAACCGTCACTATTTTGTCACAGAAATGGATATGGGAAAAAGATAAGGACGATAAGGAAGATGAAACACATAACGGTATACCTTCACAAGACTTACTGGATAAAGTGGTTATAGCACTTAATGACGAAGATGTCAGACCGGTTGCTGATCGGGTAAAAGTGCAACCAGCCAAAATAATGGAATATCAGATTGATGCTGTGCTCTATCTTGAGCGGACACCTGAGTCTGAGCCTATCCGTAAATTAGCTCAAGAAAATATGGATAAGTACGTGCTAGATCAACATAAGTTAGGGAAAGATATTCGGTTATCCGCCATCTATGCCGCACTGCATGTAACTGGGGTGAAACAGGTGGAATTGAAAGCTCCGACGAAGGATATAATTCTGTGTAAAGATCAAGCTCCTTACTGCACTGGTAAAAAATTAGAGCTGAGTAAAATTCAAACTTCTGATTGCTCTAAGCCAGATCCAATAGTGGGAGGTTATGATGAATGACCGCCTGTTACCAACAGGTTCTACCGTTTTGGAGTTGGCTGCTGCTAAAGCATGTTCGCAACTGCAAAATATAGAAGTACGACGACTCCGTAAACTCTGGAATCCTGACACTTGCCCTCCAGAGTTTTTACCCTATCTCGCATGGGCGTGGTCGGTTGATCGTTGGGATGAAAACTGGTCGGTGAGTACTAAGCGGGAAGTTATAAAAAACTCGATGTTTCTGCACAAACATAAAGGAACCATTGGTGCCGTCCGTCGCGTGGTAGAACCGTTAGGCTATCTCATTCAAATAAAGGAATGGTGGGAGAACAATGAAACACCAGGCACATTCCGATTGGCGATAGGGGTACAGGAAAACGGCATCACCGAAGAAACTTTTTTAGAGCTGGAACGGTTAATTTCTGATGCCAAGCCTGTTAGTCGTCATCTGATAGGTTTGTCAATCAATTTGGATGTTAAGGGCGAATTTTATTGCGCTGCGACAAGTTATAGTGGAGATGATCTCACTGTTTACCAATATATCCCTGACGTCATCACAACTAGCGACAATGCTCCTTTAGGGGCAGCAATTCATTTGATCGATACAGATACATTGAGGGTTTCACCATGAAATACTTTGCAATTTTAACCAAACTGGGAGCGGCTAAGCTGGCAAATGCTGCTGCTTTGGGAACAAAAGTCGATATTACTCACATGGCTGTTGGTGATGGAGGCGGTAAATTACCTGATCCTGACGTTAATCAGACACAGCTAGTTAATGAAAAGCGTCGGGCCGCAATTAATACATTGAGTGTCGACCCGGTAAACACCAACCAAATTATTGCCGAACAGATTATCCCTGAAGGTGAAGGGGGCTGGTGGATGCGTGAAATTGGTCTGTTTGACAGTGAAGGTAACTTGATTGCGGTGGCAAACTGCCCGGAAACTTATAAACCACAATTACAGGAAGGTTCGGGTAGAACACAAACTGTCAGAATGATCTTAATTATCAGTAATACTGATTCAGTAACACTGAAAATTGATCCCTCTATAGTTCTGGCAACTCGTGAATATGTAGATAGTTCAATTCTGAAACATGAAAAAAGCCGCAATCACCCAGATGCTACGTTGACAGAGAAAGGTTTTACAAAACTTAATAGTGCGACTAATAGTAATGATGAAACCACAGCGGCAACACCCAAAGCAGTAAAAGCAGCTTATGATAATGCTAATAGTAAATTGGCAAAAAACCAAAACGGAGCGGATATCCCTGACAAAAATGCTTTTGTGAAAAACCTTGGTTTGATGGAAAAGCTAATTCCGGTCGGTGTGCCACTTCCCTGGCCGACTGAAATACCACCGGAAGGATGGGTTCCGTGTAATGGGGCGGCCTTTGATAAGTCGAAATTTCCGGAGTTAGCCAAGGCTTATCCCAGTGGTAATTTGCCCGATTTGCGTGGTGAATTTATCCGTGGTTGGGATGCTGGGCGTGGAGTCGATCCATCTCGTCCATTATTGGTATGGCAGGAAGGTTCTTATTTACTACAGGAAATTGCTGGTCAGCCTGCTGATAATGTTGTTAATTTCTCGCTCAATGAGCGCATAAAGTTACAGTGGGATACTCCTCAACCACAACCTAACGGTATTCCACTAAGAGCCAGATCTGTAGGTTCAGCAACAACCTGGACTACCAATGCAGGTTACATCGGGGTATCAAGGCCACGTAACTTAGCATTTAACTATATTGTAAGGGCAGCATAATGAGTACATCTGTACTCGAAGAAATCCCGGTGGGAATACCTCTTCCTTGGCCGACTAACATACCACCAAATGGATGGGTAAAATGTAATGGAGCAATCTTTGATAAATCCTTATATCCAAAATTAGCAGAAGTTTATCCTAGTGGTAGATTACCTGATTTACGGGGTGAATTTATCCGTGGCTGGGATGATGGACGTGGGGTGGATGTTGGTCGATATCTACTTTCCAATCAATTGGCTGATATTGCTCCACATAATCATAGGCTTAGTCGAATGTGGTCTAACTCAAATGCTGGAGCTGATGGTTTGGGTACACCGAGCTGTATTCTCAATAGTGTCACCAAAGATGCTAACTACGGATTTGATGGCCGTGGATTGGGTATCGCTACCGGAATTGGAAATGGTGGTTCCGGTTATATGGACGATGCGATTCTTGCTTCAACAGGAACAGAAACACGTCCGCGAAACGTAGCATTTAATTACATTGTGAGGATTGCCTGATGAATAAGGCTGTACTGGATAAAAATAATATTGCCATCAGTACCGGAAGTATCGTTGTGTTTAATTACGATGCGATTACACTGGAATATCTAAACAGTACTGATGAACATCTTTCCGTTGGTATTGGTCTTCCTGCCAATTCCTGCACAGACGCACCACCTGATCCCCAAGAGGGGTATGTCATCTGCCGTTCATCTGATTTAACCAACTGGTTGATTGTACCAGATTATCGCGGAAAAATAGCTTACAACACCCAAACTGGGAAACAGCAGGAAATTATTGAACTAGGTGAATTACCAGAAATACTGACATTTAAACAACCCGCTACCGATTTTGATAAATGGGATGACGAAAAATGGGTAACAGATATCGAAGCCCAAAAAAACAGTCAGATTGAACAAGTAGAACTACAACGAGCCACTCTTCGCCAACACGCTAATGAAGCTATGACTTTATTACAATATGCTGTTGAGACTGAAATGGCCTCAGACGCAGAGAAAGCGTTATTACTTGCCTGGAAGAAGTATTTGGTATTACTGAGTCGTGTCGATACTTCAATAACCCCAGATATTGATTGGCCACAAGTACCAGAATGATAAAATTGTCAAGACCGGGCATTATTCTGTCTCCGGTCTTTTTTCAGTTATGATTGGCTATGTTGGCCAGTCCGATGTTTTTGAAGTATCAATTCAGTTAATATGATTTGGTATTTTCTTCATTCCAGTGAAGCCTGACGCATCAAATAAGCACTTATTGATTGTCCTAAAAACTAGGATAGAAAAAGGCCTGCGGTTTGTGAACTGCGGGCCTATATTATTTATACTGGTTGTGCGGGCCACCCAATATCTGGTGCTATGGTGGGATCAATGCGGTTTGCTTGTATTCGGTATTTTTTCCAGTCTTTGAGTTGTTCTATCTCTTCCAGAGTTGCTTCATCTAGATCAACGGCATCCTGTAAAGAGGCAATACTATTGCTGGCGAGGGATAGCAATTCTTCTTTACGTCTCTCTGCTTGAGCCATTAACTCGACCTTTGTGTACTTACGCGGAACAATAGCACCATTTATATATTGCCATTTGCCAGAAATATCACAAGAATCAGGTAGATTACTTACCTCAGCTACACTCATTCCATCTGGGTTAAAAGCTGATACATCTCCTGATATAGAACGGATTACATTATTAAAATCATACATTACTTTGATTGTGTCAGGATTAAAGCTTTTCTGGCATTCATACCAGTCTTGGTCGTCTTCTGACTTCAAATAAATGACATTAAAATCTTCAATGATTTTTCTGGCTTGTTTTGAGTCTGGTGTATATTGGGAAAAATTTTTAATGTTTTGCATATATTCATCACCCTACTAAATATTGGATATATTCATCCATATGCCGTTAACCTTTTTCTGTATTGGCCTCGATTTACGGTATCAACTAACTCATTTCTATTTCCATTTATTACAGCAGTAGTGGCATACCCACTTGTGTCTGTATCTCCATAATTTACCCGTACTTGTGCGTACTCTTTGGCACCAAAGCGAATGTCTTGAATATAACGCGTGTCTGATTCTGATTTTGTATAAGCGCCAATAATCGCAGCGGTTGGTCTATATCCTTCATGATAGACCTGATACCTCCTAACTCGAAGATTATCGTGTCTAAGGCTCATCCATTCATTAGTCGGTCCTCCAGAGAGGGCATGCTGCCATTTGAAATATTCGTTACCATTATCCCCCGTTTTAAACCACATATAGGAATCTGCATCACCATCTCCGGTGTTTTTAAAACCGATAGAGGCAAAGTCGGTGTTTCTGTTCCAACTCAGCATAGAGTCAGTAGTAATAGTTATGTCACCTGTTACATTGCCCCCGCTACGTTGCAACGCGTCTGCGGCTTTAGTAACGGTTTCCACTAAACCAGATTTTTCAAAACTCACTATTCTGTGAAATTTCCAAAAGAATAGTCTCTCATTGGTACTCAGCAGGGTTACATATGGAAAAGATTGGCTATATCCGAGTGTCAACAAATGACCAGAATGGTGATTTACAGAGAAATGTGTTGATATGTATAAATTACAATCTATTTTTGTAGGAAAAATCTGTGAAAAAACAATTGATAAACAGAGATAAAAATTCCTAACAGCAAGAAATATGCATTGATTTATAGAGGTTCCATTTCCTGCTTACCTATGAAGTGCTTAAGGTTAATTTATTAGAAAAAACAATAGATTAACTAACCTGATTTGTATCATCTGCCACACATTTCTAATCGAATGATTTAATAACTTGGATACCTCAACATAGCGGGACACCTTAATAGGAGAACCGCTAATATGGCACAAGATTATCATCATGGCGTCCGTGTACAGGAAATTAACGAAGGTACACGCACCATCACCACAATTAGCACCGCTATTGTTGGTATGGTCTGTACTGGCCCTAAAGCAGACGCAGACGCTTTTCCATTAAACACCCCGGTTTTGATTACTGATGTTTCGATGGCAATTGGCAAAGCGGGTGATGCCGGTACATTGCCTCAGGCACTTAAAGCTATCGCAGACCAAGCTAAACCCGTTACTGTTGTTGTCCGTGTAGAACAAGGTGAAACGGAAGGTGATACCACCACCAACATCATTGGTACTACAACTAGTGAAGGTAAGAAAACGGGCATGCAGGCACTGTTGGCAGCACAAGGCCAATTAGGTGTTAAGCCACGTATTCTGGGGGTTCCTGGGCTGGATACAAAAGCTGTTGCTGTTGAATTGGCGAGTATTGCGCAAAAACTAAGAGCAATGGCTTATATCAGTGCTTATGGTTGTAAGAATAAAGAAGAAGTTGCCGAATATCGTAAAAACTTCAGTCAGCGAGAAGTGATGCTGATTTGGCCTGATTTCTTAGGTTGGGACTCTGTTCTCAAAAAAGAATCTATCGCCTACGCTACTGCCCGAGCACTGGGCCTGCGGGCAAAAATTGATGAAGAAACGGGTTGGCATAAAACTCTGTCAAACATCGGTGTCAATGGTGTGACGGGTATTTCAGCAGACGTATTCTGGGATCTGCAAGATCCAGCAACTGATGCTGGTTATCTAAATGAAAAAGGCATCACGACACTTATCCGCAAAAACGGATTCCGTTTCTGGGGTTCTCGTACCTGCGCTGATGATCCATTGTTCCAGTTCGAAAGTTACACCCGCACTGCTCAGGTGCTGGCTGATACCATGGCGGAAGCACATATGTGGGCAATCGATAAGCCACTGACTGCTTCACTGGTACGAGACATTATCGAAGGTGTTAACGCCAAGTTCCGTGAATTGAGGTCCGGGGGGTACATCATTGATGGTAAATGCTGGTACGACGAAAATGCCAATGATAAAGACACTCTGAAAGCGGGTAAATTGACCCTCGATTACGACTACACACCTGTACCACCACTGGAAAATATGATGTTACGCCAGCGTATTACAGATCGTTACCTGATGGATTTCGCGAAAAGCATAAACGGCTAAGGGGACACAGATGGCATTACCTCGCAAACTTAAATACCTGAACTTGTTTAATGACGGCAATAGTTATCAGGGAATAGTGGAAGAACTTATTCTGCCTAAGCTGAGTCGTAAACTAGAAACCTATCGTGGCGGTGGTATGAACGGTAGCGTGACGGTGGACTTGGGCTTGGATGAAGGTGCATTGGATGTTGAATTTACTCTGGGAGGTATGGAAGCTCAGCATTATCGGCAGTGGGGAATAACTAAAGCCGACGGCGTAATGTTGCGTTTTGCGGGTTCCTACCAGCGCGATGATACCAATGATGTGATTGCTGTTGAAATCGTGATGCGTGGCCGCTTCCATGAGTTTGACCATGGCACTTATAAGCAAGGGGATAATACTCAGACCAAAATCAGCGCTAAAAACACCTATTTCAAACTGACATGGGATGGTGAAGTTCTGATCGAAGTGGATACCGTTAACATGGTTGAAATTGTTAATGGTGAAGATCGTCTGGCAGATCATCGCCGCGCTATGGGTCTTTAATCTAATCGGATAAACAAGGTTGAACCATGACAGAAACACTCATTACTCAAAACGACGAGCAGCGCACAATCGTATTAGAAGAACCACTTGCACGTGGTAATAGCAACATCACTGAAGTGGTGGTGCGCAAACCTAACAGTGGAGCGCTGCGTGGTGCTCGGCTACAGGCTTTGCTGGAGATGGATGTGGACTCAATGATGCTAGTTTTGCCACGTGTTACCACTCCCGCTCTCACTAAAAGCGACCTGTTGGCAATGACACCGGGCGATCTGATTAATTTCAGTGTTGAGGTGGTCAATTTTTTGTTACCGAAGTCGGCGAAGTCCGGTTTCCAGACCGACTAACCGTAGATGACTTGGTGGCAGATATTGCCACCGTTTTCCACTGGTCTCCGGCAGTGACAAGTGAAATGTCATTGACAGAATTACTGGACTGGCGACATCGGGCCATCTTACGAAGTGGTGCAGAAAATGAGTAATACACAGTCACAGCTTAAATGGGTAATACAGTCCGTTAATAAGCTGACCAGCGTTTTGAAATCCGCACAGCGAAATAATAAAAGGCTGGCGGATTCCATCCGGCAAAACCGTGGTGAACTCAAGCAGTTAAATCAGACTTGGGAAGCAATTAAACCTTATTCTGTTCCTGAATATGCGCAGGAAACTGCGCATGACAGTAGTAAAAAGGAAGAGAGCCGCTATAGCAAAACTAAAGATCTTCGTGATCGTATTAGCCAGCATGGTGCTAATGCAAAATCGGCAGGTGTTAAAATACTGACAACCAGCAAAAACTTTTTAATGCCAGGTTACGATCTTAATGCTCAAATGGCCAAAATTCGGGTACAAACTAATATTGAAAAAAATTCTCCTGAATATGCCATGTTGCTCAATCAAAGTCGGGAGTTGAGCAAAAGTACCGGAATTGATGCCAGCAAAATTGCGCAAGGGCAGAGTCTTTATGCCTCTGCCGGTTATTCCCCTGCTCAGATAAAGAATATGATGCCCGGTACAGTATCAATGTCACAGGCTAGTGGTGCAGATTTCGCCGCTACCATTGATATTGGCACTAATGTGCTGGAAGGGTTCAAATTACAATCCGAAGAGATGAGCCGTGTGAGTGATGTTTTAACGGCAACGTTTACTGGTTCAAAAACGACGTTGGCAGCATTGGGTGACACCATGAAATTTGTTGCGCCGACCGCTTCTTCTTTGGGGATTGATATTGAAACAGTTGCTGCTGCTACCAGAAAGCTGAGTGATGCTAATATCAAAGGAAGTGAAGCTGGAGAGATTCTGAATAGTGTGTTGGAATGGTTGGCTGAGCCACCTAAAGCCGCTACCGCTGCATTGGCGCAACTAAGTATCAAGACCCGGGATGCTAAAGGTAATTTACGGCAATTACCTGACATCCTCGCTGAATTGGATGATAAAACCCGGTCAATGAGCAGTAAACAACGTACAAGTTATTTCACAGCAATTGGTGGTGAAAAGTCCGTACCTGCTTTGGATGTGTTGGTAAATCAGGCTGGACAGGGAGGATTACAAGCTTTTATCGCTGCACTAAAAAATGTTCAAGGTGAATCCCAAAAAGTTGCATCAGTAATGACGAATAGCCTTACCGGTGATATTCAAAAGCTTAATGCCGCTTGGAGTGATCTGGGCGTTCAGACGTTTTCCGGCGTAGAGGGACCTTTAAGAGAGGTCACTCAGCAAGTGACAAATGTCGTTAATAAAGTAAGTGAATGGATGAAAGCCAACCCTCGTTTAGCTGCAATGCTTGCGACTATCACGATGGTCGTCGGAGGGATGTTAACTGTTTTTGGTGCATTAGCGCAGGCGATTGCTTCAATATTACTGCCATTAGCTGTAGCGAAATATAGTCTCACTCTCTTTGGCAGTACTGGTGTGAAAGCTTTTGGATTAGTTGGAAATGCTCTGAAAGTGTTGGGAAGTACCATGATGATAGTTGGTCGTCTGATGATGGCTAACCCAATCCTTGCTATTGTTGGTTTAATTTCTATGGCTGCTGTTTATATTTGGCAAAATTGGGAAACATTGGGGCCGAAATTTTCTCAGCTTTGGGAAAATATTAAAATCAGCTTGAGTGAGAAATGGGAATCAATTAAACAGAGTGCCTTACAAATCTGGGAGAATATTAAAACTAATATAAGTAATGCCTGGGAGTTAGTTAAACAGAATACATTGGATATCTGGGAGAATATTAAAATATCGATCTCGGATAAATGGAATGAAATTATTGCTGATGTAATGAACTTACCCAGTAAATTTAAAGAGGTTGGCACAGCGATAATTAACAGTTTGTTGGAGGGGATTAATGAAAAGTGGGAGGCATTGAAAAAGAAACTGACCTCATTGTCTGAGTATATCCCTGATTGGATGCGGCCAGGGGAAGATACTGCGAAAGGTACGGGTAATAACATGACTCCTAATGTCAGCTCGGTTCTGCCTAAACATGACAAAGGTGGAATTATCCCAGCTGGCGGATTTGGTATTGTTGGTGAATATGGACCGGAGATTGTAACAGGCCCTGTTAATGTTATTAGTCGGCGTCAGACTGCTAAACTTGCAGCCGCTGCTGCGTTTTCTTTAAGTGTGATGGCGCCTTCTGCGGCAGCTAGAACAGCACCGTTGCATATTCAGAGTTTACCTGTTCAGGCGTATCCACAAATTCAGGAGAAAACAGAGAAGCGCCAGATACAGTACCTTAGTGAATCCCCGGTCTATCATATAAATATCTATGGCGCTCCAGAGCAGTCTGCGCAGGATATCGCTGCAATGGTCAGGCGCGAACTGGATGATCGGGACCGTAAACAGCAAGCTCGTTTACGCAGTTCATTCTCTGACAGAGGAGAATTCTAATTATGATGGCAGCACTGGGTTTATTTGTTTTTATGTTGAAAACCACGCCATACCAGAGCCTGCAATATCAGCAGTCATGGAGACATGCTTTTAATAGCCGTATTGGGCTCCGGCCTGCCGGGCAATTTCTGGGGCCAGATAATGACACAATGATACTTTCAGGCTCGTTATATCCAGAAATTACCGGTGGTCGTTTATCATTGGTGGCTCTACAGGTTATGGCTGATAGCGGTAAAGCCTGGTCTTTTATAGATGGTAGTGGCACGGTTTACGGCATGTTTGTCATTGAGAGCATCGACCAGACAAAAACGGAACTTATGTCGAATGGTGCTGCTCGCAAAATTGATTTTACTTTGAAATTGCGGCGAGTTGATAGCTCTTTGGGTGAAATGTTCGGTGATCTTCAGAATCAGTTCTCCATGCTTACAGAAAGTTTGGTGGGTAGAGTCAAAGAAAGAGGTATTGGATGATGTCTGAATTTGACAGGGTTCCAGAAAAAGGCAGTGCACCGGGATTTCTTCTGGAAATTGATAATAAAGATATCAGCGGGCGCATTCAATCGCGCCTGATATCACTGACGATGACGGATAATCGCGGTTTTGAGGCCGATCAGCTTGATGTTGAACTGGATGATGCAGATGGAAGCTTGATGTTACCTTCTCGAGGTAATGTGATTTCATTGGCATTAGGGTGGCGTGATCAGCCACTTATAGATAAAGGGCGTTTTACTGTGGATGAAATTGAGCACAGTGGAACACCGGATAAATTAACTATCCGTGCCCGTAGTGCTGATTTTCGTGAATCTCTCAATATGAGACGTGAAGTATCTTATCATGAGAAAACAATAGGTGAGATTGTCCATACTATTGCCGCCAGAAATAAACTCACCGCCGATTTGCATAAGGATATAGAGAAGGTATTTATTAATCATATTGATCAGACAAATGAGTCTGATGGCAGCTTTCTTACCCGGTTGGCAAATCAGGAAGGGGCAATTGCTTCAGTAAAAAATGGCAAATTGATATTTATTCGGCAAGGGCTGAACAAAACAGCCAGCGGTCAAGCTATCCCTGCATTAGTGATCACTCGTCGGTTAGGGGACAGCCATAATTTTACTTTATCTGATCGTGAGGCTTATACCGGCGTGGTGGCAAATTGGTTAGATACCCGTAAACCGGAGAAAAAACACATTTTGTCAGTTCGAGGTACTGGTAACTCAAAATCATATCTGATTGGTAGTAAGGATAATGTATTGGAACTTTCCCGTGTTTATGCTGATGAAGCCAGCGCTAAGCGTGCGGCCAAAGCTACTTGGGAAAAAATACAACGTGGTACGGCGACATTTTCAATTCAATTGGCTCAAGGGCGTGCAGATCTTTACCCCGAAGTACCGATAAAAGTCATTGGTTTTAAACCTGAAATAGATGAAACGGAATGGACGCTAACAAAAGTTACTCACACGATGAATGGATCTAGCGGTGGTTTTACAACGGCACTGACTCTGGAATTAAAAATTGA
The DNA here is from genome assembly GCF_001280945.1 of Photorhabdus heterorhabditis. NCBI lineage: Bacteria > Pseudomonadati > Pseudomonadota > Gammaproteobacteria > Enterobacterales > Morganellaceae > Photorhabdus > Photorhabdus heterorhabditis. Next base: position 16,952 of record NZ_LJCS01000024.1, read on the forward strand.
TGATCTCGATATGAAATAATCGTTCTTTAAATAAGATCTTGTTGCTATATTGTTCGCGAAATGAGATTTTATGTTTTAGTTAAGGGTAATAAATATGATCAAGTGTCCTCTTTGTGGTAAAGCTGCTCATGCACGCAGCAGCTTTGAGCATTCCAGTCAGACAAAAGAACGTTACAACCAGTGTCAAAATATCAATTGTGGTGCAACCTTCGTCAGCCATGAAACATTTGTTCGCTTTATTTCCAAGCCGGGTGAAGTGGTCAGTGTGAAACCGCATCCGAAAGAAAAGCCTAAAACTCAGTTGAATTTGGCTTGAAGAATCACAAATTAGCTGTAAATGTTTGCCACCGATGGGTGGCTTTTTATTGTGTCCCCCGATTCTCTATCTTGCTGCTAGAGATATTGCTAAATATCTTATGAATAGCGAATAAATTCACTTGCGTCCCCGGCCATATTTTGTCAGCTTTAATGTAATCAGAGTACTCACCAAAGCAGGACAATAATGATGAAAAATGTGGGTTTTATCGGCTGGCGCGGTATGGTCGGCTCAGTATTAATGCAACGTATGATTGAAGAGCGGGATTTTGATGTTATTCGCCCTGTATTCTTTACAACATCACAATACGGACAGCTGGCTCCTGATTTTACGGGTCAACAAGGTACATTACAGAATGCTTTCGATATCGAAGCCCTTGGTGTTTTGGATATTATTATTAGTTGTCAGGGGGGAGATTATACTAATGAGATTTATCCAAAGTTAAGAGCAACAGGTTGGCAGGGATATTGGATTGATGCAGCTTCAGCATTGCGTATGAATGATGATTCTATCATTATTCTTGATCCGGTTAACCATGCTCATATTCAGGAAGGTCTTAATAAAGGTATAAAGACTTTTGTGGGTGGTAATTGTACCGTTAGCCTGATGTTGATGTCTTTGGGCGGTTTGTTTGCTAATGATTTGATTGAATGGGCTTCTGTTGCGACTTATCAGGCAGCTTCTGGTGCTGGCGCTCGTCATATGCGTGAACTCTTGGTTCAGATGGGATCTCTGCATGCTCAAGTAACAAAAGAACTACAAGATCCGGCATCGGCTATTTTGGAGATTGAAAGAACAGTAACGGATTTTACCCGTAGTGGTGTTATGCCAACTGATCAATTTGGTGTGCCGTTGGCAGGTAGTTTGATTCCATGGATTGATAAGCAACTTGATAATGGTCAAAGCCGTGAAGAGTGGAAAGGGCAGGCAGAAACCAACAAGATCCTCAATACCGGTAGAAATCTTATTACCGTTGATGGTTTGTGTGTCCGTATTGGTGCTTTGCGTTGTCACAGTCAGGCATTTACTTTGAAATTGAAAAAAGATATTTCGATTCCTGACATTGAGCAATTACTGGCTGCGCATAATGACTGGGTTCGTGTTATTCCAAATGATCGCGAATTGAGCATGCGCGAATTAACCCCGGCAGCGGTAACAGGCACATTGAATACTCCTGTAGGGCGTTTACGTAAGTTGAATATGGGCCCAGAGTATTTATCTGCTTTTACTGTAGGTGACCAATTGCTGTGGGGAGCAGCAGAGCCTCTGCGTCGTATGTTACGTATCTTGATTTAATAATTTTAATCTATCTATTTATGTGAAAATCCACTCGTTATCCGGGTGGATTTCTCTATATAGCTCTGTTCATTGTTTCTTTGTTGGTTTATTTTTGCTATGTTATATAAGCTATGTTAATGATTTTTTGGTTTGAAAATAAAAAATCGGTTTTATAGGGGGAGATATGAAGCAAGATAACCTACTGAATTTAAAGGTAAGGGAATTAAGAGAGTTGGCGAAAACTTTATCTTTTCGCTATTTAACTCATAGTAAAATAAGAATGGATTTTAATTCAAAAATAAATCTTTTTGTAGAGGATATATTAGGTCAGGTTCGTATTCACTGTTTATCTTCAAATGGTGCAATTGAGATTATTCAGTTTGAAATAGATCACTTAAAAGAACAAGTTTTCTATTTGACAGCAAACAGAGTAAAGCAATATGCAATAATTGAAAGGGAAAAAGAGAAATCAAGTTATACTAATCTTATATTAAAACAGATCGGGTTTGTTGGTGGTGGTACTCAAATTCTTGCAGGTTATACAGTCTGTAAAGCTTCTTTAGGGTTAGCGTGTGCCTCATTCGGTGCGCCATTAATGGCTCATGGGTATAATAATGTTGTTGAAAATGGATATTATCTATTGTACAGAGAAAATATTAATGGTGGTGTCAGAGAAGGATACAGATATATTGCTAATAAAATCGGTTTAAGTGATAAAGATGCAGATATTGCTTATGCAACGGTTGATTTGGCTCTTTCAGGTTATGGCGCTTTTAGAGAAGTCTTGAAGCCAAGAGAAAAGTCATGGAAGTTATTCAGAAATATAGATAATGATTTTATCAGAGGGTGGAGAGAAATGGGAACTGTGAGCTTAACTACAGAAGGTATCGTTGATAGTTCTACAATTTTGAGTATTTATCAGTTACAAGAGGATAAATAATGAATTATATCGATGTTACAATTTCCACTCAATCTACTTGGCAGGATATTTTTCTGTACTATCTTTTATCATTAACGCTTTTATTTTTTCTTTTTTTTATGAAAATTACCATAGAGAAAAGAAGAAGTTATATTCTCTCTGTTCTTGGGTTTTTTATTATAGTAATATTGGGCTCAATTCAATTGTTTATTGTTAAATATGGTGGTTATCATGAAATTATATCAATGTTTATTAATTTAAATAGTGAGGTAATTAGGGTGGGTAGTGTGATTTTTTCTATTTTATATGCTTGCATGTTACCAAGAAAATATTGAAATTAGTTTTAGATTAGATGATTGTGAAATGAATTTGTTAATGGATAGGATAAGCTTATAATAACTATCTGATTACTGAAAAAACCATAATATGCTTGTTGAGTATTTGTTGATTAATATAGGAAAGAATATGGATTATATTGATGTTATAATTTCCACTAAGCCCACTTTGTGGGATATTTCTCTTTATTACATTATGTCTTTAGTTGTTTTTATCTCATTTTATTTTATAAAAAAGATTGTGGATAAAAAACGTAATTATATTTTGTCTGTTTTTGTTTCTATTTTAATAATTATATTTGGTTATATACAGCTATTTGTTGTTGGTCTTAATGAGCACCATGATTTTATATCGAAATTCATTAATTTAAATAGTGAAGAGATTAAAATAGGAAGTATGATATTCTCTGTTTTATATGCTTTGGTCCTACCGAGAAAAGTTCGTTAATGAAACAAGGCGTGAGGTTAAAACGCCTTGTTTTGCTCTTTTAATAAATCCTATCATCCCAAATACTATAACCGCCAGTACCTGCGATAAGGTGATTCCAGGTAATGTTTGTATATTTTAACGAAATACTTTCCTGTGGTGGAAGCTCATTATGATTCAACGAATGTGGATGTAAGACACTTATTTCAGTGATTGTGGCGCCAGTGATCTTTATATTGTAATAACGTTCTTGAGCACCATTTGAGTTAGTTCGGTAAAAATCAATAGAGCATTCAAGAGACTCATTCTCAGAAATAGCAACACCGAGTAATGGTGATGATTTGTCGATAGGTTTTTGGATAATAATGGGTTGATGGTCGACATTTTGAGCCCGTGTTATCGCATGGCTTAAGCTATAAACTAATATCTGATCAAAGTGGTTTGCTTGATATTTATTACCAATAGAATCAACAGAAGAACATCCAGCCGATATTAATCCCTGTTTTTTTCCCTTTATTGTCATGTAAATCATGTCAGCCATATTATACCCTCAGATTATATTTAAGTGATGTTTTATAGAAACATTAAGTAAATTACACTTTATTGGTTATAAATAACAGATAAAAAAAGCGCCCAATAGAGAATCAATATGGGCGCTTTTTGAATTTTTAATAATATCAGTTAGATATCAATATTGGCTGCTTTCAGCGCATTCTCTTCAATAAATGCCCGGCGAGGTTCAACGGCGTCACCCATCAGGGTTGTAAACAGTTGATCAGTGGCAATCGCATCTTTTACTGTCACGCGCATCATTCGGCGGGTTTCTGGGTTCATGGTGGTTTCCCATAACTGCTCAGGGTTCATTTCTCCCAGACCTTTATAGCGCTGTATAGACAGGCCGCGACGTGACTCTTTAGTCAGCCAGTTCAGAGCTTGCTCAAAGTCAGAAACCGGTTGGCGGCGTTCACCACGCTCAATATAGGCGTTTTCTTCGATCAAATTGCTGAGTTTATCACCTAATTGAGTGATACGATGGTACTCACCACCGTGGATAAAGTCGAAATCCAGTGGGTAATCAGTATCGACACCATGTGTACGGACACGCAGAACGGGTTCAAACATTTGGCGCTCACGATTTTCATGGAGTTGATAGCTATAACTGCTGCCGTTTTGTTCCCGGTCATTCAAGCGAGTTACCAGCGTTTCAATCCATTCCTGAACTTTTGTTTCATCAGCTAATGCTGCTTCAGTCAGCCTTGGATGATAAATGAGGTTGTGCAGTAAACTTGCTGGATATAGACGCTCCATACGTTTAATGATTTTCTTGATACCATTAAATTCTGTCACCAGTTTTTCCAACGGTTCCCCTTTCAAGGCTGGTGTGTGATCGCTGGTGTAAAGGGATGCGCCATCCAAAGCAATAGACAGTTGGTACTCGTCCATAGCTTCATCATCTTTAATGTACTGTTCCTGTTTGCCTTTTTTCACTTTATACAAAGGTGGTTGAGCAATAAATACATGACCACGTTCAATGATTTCTGGCATTTGACGATAGAAGAAAGTTAACAATAGAGTACGGATATGAGAACCGTCGACGTCTGCATCTGTCATTATAATGATACTGTGATAACGTAGCTTATCCGGGTTGTATTCGTCACGGCCAATACCACAACCCAATGCAGTGATCAGTGTTGCGACTTCCTGAGAAGAGAGCATTTTATCGAAACGCGCTTTTTCAACGTTTAGGATTTTACCTTTTAATGGCAAGATTGCCTGATTTTTGCGGTTACGCCCTTGTTTTGCAGAACCGCCCGCTGAGTCCCCTTCCACTAAGTAGAGTTCGGACAATGCCGGGTCACGTTCCTGACAATCAGCTAGTTTGCCTGGTAAGCCGGCCAGATCAAGAGCCCCTTTGCGGCGTGTCATTTCTCGTGCTTTACGGGCTGCTTCACGAGCACGAGCAGCATCAATAATTTTACTGACAACCGTTTTGGCATCATTTGGATTTTCCAGCAGGTATTCCACTAGCTTCTCATTCATCAGTGTTTCAACTGCGGTTTTCACTTCGGAAGAGACCAGTTTGTCTTTAGTCTGAGAAGAGAATTTTGGATCAGGTACTTTAACGGAAATGACGGCGACTAAACCTTCACGGGCATCATCACCCGTAGCGCTGACTTTAGATTTCTTGTTGTACCCCTCTTTATCCATGTAGCTATTAAGGGTACGAGTCATCGCAGTACGGAAACCAACTAAGTGAGTACCACCATCGCGCTGTGGAATATTATTGGTAAAGCAGTAAATATTTTCCTGGAAGCCATCGTTCCATTGCATTGAAATTTCAACACCGATGCCATCTTTTTCTGTCGAGAAATAGAAAACGTTTGGATGGATTGGCGTTTTGTTTTTATTTAAAAATTCAACAAACGCTTTAATTCCACCTTCATAATGGAAGTGATCTTCAGTATTCGTGCGCTTATCAATGAGGCGGATGGATACACCGGAATTCAGGAAGGAGAGTTCACGCAGGCGTTTAGCCAGAATGTCGTGCTGGAATTCAGTGTTGTCACGGAAAGTATCCATACTTGGCCAGAAGCGGACACGAGTACCGGTCTGTTCTGTTTCACCGACAACTTTCAGTGGGCTTTGTGGCACACCAAGGTGATAAGTCTGTTCATGAACTTTACCGTCACGGCGGATAATTAGTTCCAGCTTTTCAGATAAGGCGTTAACAACGGAAACTCCTACACCGTGCAGACCGCCGGAGACTTTATAAGAGTTATCATCGAATTTACCCCCCGCATGCAGCACGGTCATAATAACTTCGGCTGCTGAAACACCTTCTTCTTCGTGTATGCCGGTAGGAATACCGCGGCCATCATCCTGTACGGAGACTGAGTTATCAGCATGGATCGTGACGATAACTTCACTACAGTGGCCTGCGAGGGCTTCGTCGATAGCGTTGTCGACAACCTCGAAGACCATGTGGTGTAAGCCGGTACCATCGTCTGTATCGCCGATATACATGCCCGGACGTTTACGAACCGCATCCAGCCCTTTTAATACCTTGATACTTGAGGAGTCATATGTATTCGACATCAACGTTTCTCGCTCATTTTTAATCCTGTGGTTGAATCTTTATTTTGCCATTTTCCACGCGAAACATCCTGCTATTTCCATCAAGCATGTCTGTTACCTGGCCGGGATTTATCGCACTGACAAATACCTGAGCTTGCGTGGATTTTAGACGCTCGGCCAGCAACTGACGGCGGCCGGCATCCAGTTCGGAGGCAAAATCATCAAGCAGATACAGACATTGTTGTCCGCTCTGTCGGGTGAAATATTCACCCTGTGCTAACCGCAGTGCGCACATCAATAATTTTAATTGACCGCGGGATAGCATATCTTCTACTGGCGTTCCTTCCGCACGGATGCGCAAATCAGCCTTATGCGGGCCGGAAGCCGTGTAGGTTAATGTTCTGTCACGCTCAAATTGGCGTTCCAGTAATTCAGCATAATCACTCTCTTTGTCCCATCCCTGCTGGAAAGAGAAGCGCAATATAAATTCGGGTAAAAACTGTTTACAGGTATCAATAATACCTTGAGTGATGTGTGTAACATACTCAGTACGCCACTGGTTTATCTGGTTTGCCAGTGGTGCCAATTCCTGATCCCAAGGCCGTATCTGGCTGTAATGGGTGACTTGTCGTAGAGCTGCATTGCGTTGTTTAAGTAATCGTTTCAGGTTTACCCATGCAGAAAAAAAGCGTGGTTCATTGTGAAAACAACCCCAGTCAATAAAGGCTCTACGGTACTTTGGTCCGCCATTTAACAGGGTAAATCCTTCCGGGGTAATAAGCTGCATAGGTAGCATTTTGGCTAGTTCTGCAATTTTACCGCCATCACTGCCGTCAATTCTGACTTTGCTATCGCCATTACGGTTTTTACTCAGGCCGATAGACAATTCTCGTTCATTCTCTGGTTGTCCTAGTCGTCCATGTAGAATAAATTCATCACAGTCATGGCGGATTACTCGCCCTGCCTGAATGCTACGAAAAGAGCGTCCATGACCCAGCGTATAAATCGCTTCCAGTACACTGGTTTTGCCGCTGCCATTAGGCCCAACCAGAAAATTAAATCCGGGGGCTAGAGGCAAATCTGTATCTGCGATATTACGAAAATCGCGGATAAGTAAACGCGTAAGAGTCATATACCTGAAATGTAGATCCTGTTACAGGCGCATAGGCATCACGACATAAGCCGCATTGTGACTGGCACAGTCTTCTATCTGAACACTGGAAATAGCATCGGTCAGCAGTAAACGAACCTCTTCACATCTTAATGTGTTGAGTACATCCAGAACATAACTGACGTTAAAACCTATTTCCATTTCAGTACCCTGATAACTAACATCTACAATTTCTTCAGCTTCTTCTTGTTCAGGGTTATTTGCTGTGATTTTCAGTTGGTTTTTACTGAAATAGAGGCGAACCCCCCGGAATTTCTCATTAGAAAGAATGGCAGCGCGTGAAAAAGCTTGTTTCAACATATCACAACTCGCTTCCAGGGTTTTATCTGGGTTCTTCGGTAATACGCGGCGATAATCAGGGAAACGCCCATCCACCAGTTTAGAGGTGAAAATAAAATCACCAACATGAGCACGAATATTGTTACTGCCGATTTGTAACTGTAGCGGAGTATCGCCGCCATCCAGTAGTCTCATCAGCTCAATAACGCCTTTGCGTGGCACGATTACCGAATGGGAGGGCAGATTTTGACCGATTCCCATAGAACAGACTGCCAGACGGTGACCATCCGTTGCCACTGTACGCAATTCTTCACCCTCGGTTTCAAACAACATACCGTTGAGGTAATAGCGGACATCCTGATGAGCCATAGAGAACTGCGTTGATTCAATAAGACGTTTCAGTGTGGCTTGTGGCAGTGAGAATTCAACTTCACTTTGCCAGTCATCAAGATTTGGAAAATCAGCCGCAGGCAATGTGGAAAGTGAGAAACGGCTGCGACCAGAACGCACTAATAGACGATCACCATCCAGTTCCACACTGATTTCGGCACCATCCGGCAAACCGCGCCAGATATCAAAGAACTTACGTGCCGGTACAGTGGTTGCACCTTCTTCGTGTGGTAATGAAAGCGTGACACGTGCCATCATTTCCATTTCTAAATCTGTACCGGTTAACAATAGAGAACTTTCTGTTACCTGTAGTAATAAATTACCAAGAATGGGCAGAGTAGGGCGCCCACCCAAGGGGCTACTGACCTGTTGCAGTGGTTTTAGTAATTGCTCACGTTCAATGATAAATTTCATAGCGCTAGGAAGACAATGTTCTGATTAAGTTAGAAAAATCCTCTTTGATGTCGTGACTTTCTTCGCGCAGTTGTTCTATTTTACGACAAGCATGCAGCACAGTTGTATGGTCACGTCCACCAAAGGCATCCCCGATTTCAGGCAAGCTGTGATTGGTTAACTCTTTTGCCAGCGCCATTGCCATTTGCCTTGGACGGGCAACGGAGCGAGAACGCCGTTTGGAAAGTAAATCGGCTACCTTGATCTTATAATATTCAGCGACTGTTTTCTGAATATTATCAATAGTCACCAGTTTTTCCTGTAGTGCTAACAAGTCACGTAATGCTTCACGTACAAAATCAATAGTAATCGCTCGACCGGTAAAATTGGCATTGGCTATTACCCGGTTTAATGCACCTTCGAGTTCACGGACATTAGAACGCAGGCGTTTGGCGATAAAGAAAGCAACTTCTCCTGGTAACTGAATTTCGTTTTCGTCGGCTTTTTTCATCAAAATAGCGACACGAGTTTCCAATTCCGGTGGTTCAATTGCGACGGTTAAACCCCAGCCAAAACGGGATTTTAACCGATCTTCTACTCCATTTATCTCTTTTGGATAGCGATCTGATGTCAGAATAATCTGTTGATTACCTTCTAGTAATGCATTGAATGTATGAAAGAACTCTTCCTGAGAACGTTCTTTATTGGCAAAAAACTGAATATCATCGATCAGCAATGCATCGACAGAGCGGTAATAGCGTTTGAAGTCTTCTATTGCATTGTTTTGTAATGCTTTGACCATATCTTGGACAAAACGTTCAGAATGCATATAAACCACTTTGGCATTTGCCTTACGTGCCATAATACTGTTACCTACAGCATGTAACAGGTGGGTTTTACCCAAGCCAGTACCACCATAAAGAAACAGTGGGTTATAAGCGCCACCGGGGTTATCTGCTACCTGTCTTGCGGCAGCGCGGGCAAGCTGGTTGGATTTACCTTCAACAAAGTTATCAAAAGTATGTTTTGGATTAACGTTAGAGCGATAAGATAGCTCTGGTTGTACCGCAGTATTATCCCAACTGGGACGTACTGATGTGTTCTGTGGTGCAGGTGTAACTGGTGCATGAGCAACAACCCTTTGTGGTGGGTTGTCGTTTTGTGAAACAGGTTTATTGCCAACTTCGAAACGTAATAACGGTACTTCTGCTCCACAGAAGTCATTCAACAATCCATTAATATTGTTGATATACTTTTCTCTGACCCAGTCCAAAACAAACCGGTTAGGAGCATAAAGTGCCAGAGTGTTACCGCTTAGCTCTGCCTGAAGGGGGCGTATCCACATACTGAATTCTGTGGCAGGTAATTCATCCTGCAATCGGGCAAGACATTGCTGCCAAAGCGAAAGTGACACGGCGGACTCCCCTAAAACAAGGCCAATTAACAATTAAAAAAATCGGAGTGGTTAGCTCATTATATTGTATTGGGTTCAAAACAACGATTCCTTCAGGGCAAGGAAGGATTAATTGTCATGCTTGTGGCGATTTTTAATGTTATCGCTCCCCAATGATCCGTAGATAAGATCTGGATCATGACGCGGGATCATAGCGCAAAAGGCGCTACAGATCTTCATTCTTTTACACAGTTTAAGCGCTTTTTATCCACAGGGGAAAATTACCTGTGAAATAAAGGGTTGTGAAGGCGCTTTAAATATGGTCATTGCATATCTCAAATAAGGATCGATGATAAATCGATATTTAAGACAAAATTGAACTGAGGATCATAACAGAGAATGAAGATCAGGTGGTGATCATTGCGCTTTACTGAGCAGTCCGTATAATACTGGACCTTGCGTGCATTGCCAGAGTTTTTTGCCGGTAGTGGTTGGTGAGAGGTTCCTGTGTAAGCATTGGCAGGTTGTCGGTAAACATTCAACTCAGTAGAAAAGCCGGTCGGCTTGTGTCATGTTTAATTGACTCAGAGCTGTACATTTTATTACAATCCCGCTTCTTTTATATTGATGTTGCGATTGAGGCGTCAGTGTCACTTCTCACTGGCTGCTAACGCGTTTACTGAATCAGTAATAATTTTAAGTTAGGTAGAAATCGCTATGAAACGCACTTTCCAACCGTCCGTACTGAAGCGTAACCGTTCTCACGGCTTCCGTTCTCGTATGGCCACTAAAAATGGTCGTCAGGTTCTGGCTCGCCGTCGTGCAAAAGGCCGTGCTCGTCTGACCGTTTCTAAGTAATAAAGCTAACCATCTAGTGGTTACGCTCGCTTTTCCGAGGGAGTTACGCTTGTTAACTCCCAAGCATTTCACTTATGTTTTCCAGCAACCCCAACGGGCAAGTTCACCAGAGATTACTATCCTTGGTCGCCTTAATGAGCTGGGGCATCCCCGCATCGGTCTTACCATAGCCAAGAAAAATGTTAAACGTGCTCATGAGCGTAACCGAATTAAACGGTTGGCCCGTGAAAGTTTCCGTTTGAACCAACATAGTCTGCCTCCTATGGATTTTGTGGTATTGGTTAGGAAAGGGGTTTCTGAACTTGATAACCGTGAATTAACGGAAGCTTTGGGTAAATTATGGCGTCGTCACTGTCGCTTGGTTCGCGCCTCCTGATCGGATTAATCCGTGGATATCAGTTGGTGATAAGCCCGCTGCTGGGACCCCGTTGTCGTTTTAATCCTACATGTTCTCAGTATGGCATTGAGGCATTGAGCAGGTTTGGAATGATAAAAGGCGGTTGGTTAACAGTGAAACGCATATTAAAATGCCACCCTTTACACGAAGGTGGTGATGATCCCGTCCCACCTAAAAAAAACAACGATAATAGAGAACACTAACGATGGATTCGCAACGCAATCTTCTTCTCATCGCTTTGCTGTTCGTTTCTTTCTTGGTCTGGCAAGCATGGGAAGCAGATAAAAATCCGCAACCAACTACAGTACAGGCCACGCAACAAACGGATATGCCGAGTGGTGAGAATCAGGCAGTGCCAGGCAGTGGGAAAGGTAAACTGATCACGGTTAAAACTGATGTGCTCTCTTTGACCATCAATACTCGTGGTGGTGATATCGAAGAGGCTGATTTATTAGCCTACCCTGATACCTTGGGTTCAGACCAGCCATTTAAATTGCTGGAGACAACACCTGCTTTCACTTATCAGGCGCAAAGTGGGTTGACCGGTAAAGATGGCCCGGATAACCCGACGAATAGTGAGCGCCCGCTGTATACCACAGCACAGGATAGCTATGTATTGTCTAAAGAGCAGGATGAATTACGTATCCCGATGAATTTCGTCGCTAAAGATGGCGTTGTTTATGTTAAAACATTTGTCCTGAAACGGGGTGAATATGCGGTTAGTGTGGATTATCGCATTCACAATACGACAGAAAAGCCATTACAAATGACCTTCTTTGGTCAATTGAAACAGAATGTTGAACTGCCAAAACACCGTGATACGGGTAGCAGTAACTTTGCACTGCATACTTATCGTGGCGCGGCTTATTCTTCAGATGATAACAAATATAAAAAACACAGTTTCAGCGATATTGAAAGTGAACCTTTATCTGTAACCACTAAAGGCGGTTGGGTTGCAATGTTGCAGCAATATTTTGCTACGGCATGGGTTCCTGCGGCTAATGAAACCAGCACCTTCTATACTACGGCATTAGGTAAAGAGATGGCTGCGATTGGTTATAAGAGTGCGCCAATTTCTGTTGCGGCTAATAGTGAAAAAACAATCTCGTCTACACTGTGGATTGGCCCGGAAATTCAAGATGAAATGGCCGCAGTAGCGCCTCATCTGGATCTATCTGTGGATTATGGTTGGTTATGGTTTATCTCTCAGCCATTATTTAAGCTACTGAAATTCTTGCATGGTTTTATTGGTAACTGGGGCTTCTCCATTATCGTTATTACCTTTATCGTGCGTGGTATCATGTACCCGTTGACCAAGGCGCAGTACACCTCAATGGCGAAAATGCGTCTGTTGCAGCCTAAGTTAGCGGCTATGCGTGAGCGTATTGGTGATGATAAACAGCGTATGAGTCAGGAAATGATGGCGCTGTATAAAGCAGAGAAAGTGAACCCGCTAGGAGGTTGCTTGCCTCTGTTGATCCAGATGCCAATCTTCCTTGCGCTGTATTACATGTTGATGGGGTCTGTTGAATTGCGTCATGCGCCATTCGCTGGTTGGATCAATGACTTGTCTGCACAAGATCCTTATTACATCCTGCCATTGTTGATGGGTGTGACGATGTTCGTCATCCAGAAAATGTCTCCGACGACCATCACTGATCCGATGCAGCAGAAGATTATGACCTACATGCCTGTCATGTTCACCATCTTCTTCTTGTGGTTCCCGTCAGGTCTGGTTCTGTACTATATCGTCAGTAACTTGGTGACAATTATTCAGCAGCAGCTGATTTATCGTGGGTTGGAAAAACGTGGTCTGCACAGTCGCGAAAAGAAACCGGCGAAATAAAAATAGCTTCAACCAGTATTCATTCTGGTAGTTGTAATATAAAAGGCGGTCATTGGCCGCCTTAACTATTTGAGTTAAAAGTAAACGTTGAGCTAAAAAGTCAAAGGGAGATAGCCATGAATACCACCGATACGATAGTCGCTCAGGCTACCCCACCAGGACGGGGTGGTGTTGGCATCTTACGTGTTTCTGGCCCGAAAGCAGCACAAGTGGCGGAGGTGGTATTAGGTAAGTTACCCAAGCCCCGTTATGCAGATTATCTGCCATTTCGTGATGTAGATAATCGGATACTCGATCAGGGAATTGCGATTTACTTTCCGGGGCCTAGTTCCTTTACTGGAGAAGATGTACTGGAGCTTCAGGGGCACGGTGGACCGATTATTCTTGATTTACTGTTGAAACGCATTCTGACTCTGCCTGGTGTACGCATTGCTAATCCTGGTGAGTTTTCTGAACGTGCTTTTCTTAATGACAAACTGGATTTGGCTCAGGCGGAAGCCATTGCTGACTTGATTGATGCCAGTTCGGAGCAGGCTGCCCGTTCAGCGATGAATTCCTTGCAGGGTGCTTTTTCTACCCAAGTTCATCAGATGGTGGAAGCACTTACTCACTTGAGAATCTATGTAGAAGCTGCGATTGATTTTCCTGATGAAGAGATCGACTTTCTTTCTGATGGGAAAATTGAAGCCAGTCTGGATAACGTCATTGCTGAACTTGAGCGTGTGCGTTCTCAGGCTCGTCAAGGCAGCCTTTTACGTGAAGGAATGAAAGTTGTTATCGCGGGCCGACCTAATGCTGGGAAATCGAGCCTGCTTAATGCACTGGCAGGTCGTGAAGCGGCGATTGTTACCGATATTGCGGGTACAACCCGTGATGTGTTGCGTGAACATATCCATATTGATGGTATGCCATTGCATATTATTGATACTGCGGGTTTGCGTGAAGCCAGTGATGAAGTGGAGCGTATTGGCATTGAACGTGCGTGGCAGGAAATTGAACAGGCTGATCGTGTACTGTTTATGGTAGACAGTACGACAACTGATGCGATTGAGCCTGTAGAAATCTGGCCTGAATTTATGGCTCGTTTGCCGGCATCACTTCCTATCACTGTTGTCCGAAATAAAACGGATATGACCAATGAAGAAACGACTATTACTCAAGTAAGTGGTTACTCGCTAATTCGTCTTTCTGCTCGTAGTGGTGAAGGAATCGATTTGCTACGCGATCATCTAAAGGAAACTATGGGTTTCAACAGCAATACGGAAGGTGGTTTCCTGGCTCGTCGTCGTCATTTACAGGCATTAAATGCCGCAGCAGAGCATTTACAACAAGGTTATGAACAACTGGTGGTTGCCCGCTCAGGTGAATTGTTGGCAGAAGAGCTGCGTTTGGCACAACAGACACTGAGTGAAATCACGGGTGAATTCACTTCTGATGATTTGCTTGGAAGGATTTTTTCGAGTTTTTGTATTGGGAAGTGAATGGGTAAAATCATATTTAACTTTAACGGTTTTAGCGTGTAAAATTTGATTTACCTTCTATAGCGTGTAACAATGAGGTTAATTGCTCAAATTGGTTGACCGCAATATGAAAGTGACTAACTCGAAACAGCTCAGCGCATATTTAAAAGATGTCAGGCTCACTAAAAAGCTTTCCCAAGGTAAAGTGGCAAGGGAAGTGGGTATTCGGCAGGACACGGTATCAAGCTTTGAGCAGCACCCGGATTCTACCAAGTTGGAGACCTTCTTTAAAATTCTGTCAGCGTTGAATTTAGAACTCGATATCCGGCCAAGAAACTCTACTGAAATAAATTCATCATTGGAAGATGATCGCACAGTGTCAGACCAAGTGTGGAAAGAGGAGTGGTAATGGCAGCGCTGGATGTCTACATGAACGGTTACCAAGTTGGAGTATTCACTAAAACCAATACCGGCGCCCATCACTTCAAATATGATGAAGTCTGGCTCAAGTTACCAGGCAGCCGTCCTATTTCACTGTCTATGCCGCTGCGCTATCAGGCTTACCAAGGTGACGAGGTATATAACTTTTTCGATAATTTGCTGCCGGATAATCTAGAAGTCAGAAGACGAATCGTTGCCAGGCACAATGCAGAATCAACACAACCTTTTGATCTATTGGCTAAAGTGGGTCAAGACAGTGTTGGAGCTTTGCAATTGGTACAACAAGGCACTCTCGTCAATGATATCAAGAAGATTGAATATAAGCCCTTATCTGAGGCGGAACTGGAGAAAGTGCTGACTGGCTATCAGGATGATGCGCCATTGGGGATGATCAAAGACGAGGAAGATTTTCGTATATCCATTGCCGGCGCACAGGAAAAAACAGCGCTTTTAGATATTGATGGACATTGGTGTTTACCGTTAAATACCACGCCGACAACACACATCATTAAACTTCCCATCGGCAAAATTGAGAGTCATTCATACTCCATTGATATGTCTGACAGTGTGGAAAATGAATATCTATGCATGTTGATTGCGAGGGAGTTTGGGTTGTCTGTTCCTCACTGTTTCATGATGAAAGTGGGGGGAATAAAAGCACTGGCAGTAGAACGATTTGATCGCAAGTATTCATCTGACAACAGCTGGATCATGCGGCTGCCTCAGGAAGACTTTTGTCAAACCTTGAACGTGCCTTCAGCGAAAAAATATGAGAGTCATGGTGGTTCAGGGATTACCGAGATCATGTCCTATCTCTTGGGCTCGGTTAATGCTCAATTTGACCGTTATGAGTTTATGAAGGCCCAGGTGTTGTTTTGGTTGTTGGCCGCAACAGACGGCCATGCAAAAAACTTTTCACTGTTTATCGAGGCTGAGGGGTATTATCGGCTAACGCCTTTTTATGACATCCTTTCCATGTATCCTGTATTCGGAGGCAGGGGGCTTCATCCCAGAGATGCCAAATTGGCAATGGGGCTAACGGGGACAAAAGGTAAGAAGTACAAGATAGAGCAGATCTTTCCAAGACATTTCTTTCAAACAGCCAAAGTTGTTGGGTTTGATAAGGATGCTATGGCAAGAATTCTTATTGAGTATGCTGAGACTGTTGATACAGTTATCATTAATGTCAAAAGCCAGTTGCCTGTAGATTTCCCTGCCCATATCAGTGACTCGATATTGGGAGGATTGTACGCCAGAGCTAAACGTCTGGTAATTGGATGGGATTAACATTCTTGTCATCAATATTGTCTACTGTGGATGATGAAGCCCGGAAATAGTTATCCCCCAAAGAATATCACTCTGGGGGATAAGGGAACATCAACGCCCCAATGCTTTGTTTATTAGCCCAGTAGCAATATTACAACCATTGGGTTTTGATATTTCTGAGTGGGCGCAATCTACCAATTCTACGGTTATTTTGTCAGAGCATTTTATCTTGTCGATAAAGTATTTTTCATCGTTGGAAAAAAACAACGATGTCGATTTTACTGATTGCACATCCAGGTAATCGCGGATACGTGAACCAAAGATGCAAATTGTATTCTGAACTGGCAAATGTCTATCTTCTGAAAGTCGCCATGCCACTGTAGCACCGATACTGAATCCAACCAATATCACAGGAGAATTGATATATGCAAGAGTGCTCCTCACTTTACATGTGTATTTCTCTATTGAGGACACACTATGAAAATATTTGTATACCTCGTTTTTATCATTTGGAGTTTCATTCTCTTTTTCGTAGGGAGAAATGAATGACACATCATGACCTAAATATTGTGCGATTATTTTTGCGTGTTCTGAAATTCCATAAATATCCGTTAAAAATATAAATTTCATATAATTATCAATGTGTTGTTGTAAAGCAAGAATAAACAACATGATCAGTTATCTAGCTAAGAAAATCAATTAAATTGTGTTGAGAGATGTTTACTTTGGTTCTTTTTGTAAAATAGAATAATTTATGTATTATAAAATTGAGCGCTAAGTCATTTAGTTAAATAATTTGTGTAAGCAACCAGAGAGGAATAAAATAATATAAACAATTTATTGTGAAAATAAAATTTATTTATATAATTCAGCTATTAGCCATGGATTCGGACACATTGGCGGTTGGGTGCGAGGGTTATTCAACCTGCTATGCGTTCAATGTATATAGATGCCAGGGCGGGATTCTACTTTGCGTAAAAATTATACATTTCGCAGATATTGATAATTTCTCACATTCAATACGATTTTATTGATAGGTTTTGATATCTGGCATGAACATTTATTGAGCTAGTAGAGGGTTGTTTTTATCCACAATAACCATATAGAAAATGTGAGATCCCGCCCTGATATAGATGCCACGCTTGATAAATGGCAGGAGTGGACAGAAATGAAATTCCCACAAAGTGGGCAGTACGTTATTCCTGGTGGTTTAGTGCCATTGCTAGTGGATGTACAGCAGCAAATGGGCTATTACACTGAACCCAATTTATGGATGTCTTATAACCTGAATGATTAATTTATTAATCTTTCAGAATGGGTATAAACCGTTGCTCTGCCGGGTTTGCAGAAACCGACCAGTGTCAGATTACATCGTTCAGCGACTTCCACTGCCAATGAAGTTGCTGCTGAAACAGCAAATAGAATCTCAGCGCCACAGATGGCAGATTTTTGTACCATTTCATAGCTAGCGCGGCTGGATACTAAAATGGCACCTTGCTGCCAGTCTGTTTTGGCTTTCATTCCCAGTATCTTATCCAACGCGACGTGACGGCCCACATCCTCACAGCCACCCAATAACTCACCTTTTGGGTTGATCCAACTTGCTACATGGGTACATCCGGTCAGTACACCAATATTCTGGATATTGGTTAATTGGGAAAGAGCATGGTCGAGGTGGCTTAATGAAAAAGTTTGAGTGAAAGGCAGTGGCGTAATCGGGCGGAAAATATCAGAAAGTTGCTCTGTACCACAGATCCCGCAGCCCGTCCGTCCAGCCATATTGCGTCTGCGCTCTTTCAAACTAGCAAAACGACGGCTGGAAAGCTCTATTTGCAATTCAATTCCGCCATGACAATTGACAATAGTGTCAATACCACGAATTTCTTGTTGAGATTCAATAATGCCTTCAGAAAGTGAAAACCCAATAGCGAAATATTCGAGATCTTTAGGGCTGGTCATCATCACGACATGAGAGATGCCGTTGTAGACTAAAGCAACAGGAACTTCTTCTGCTACCCAATCCGCTTTTGATATATTGAGGTGATGCTTTTGTTGCACATTCGTTTGTTTTATGCCCTCAATTACATCAAGTTGTAACAATTTCTCTGATCTTGTGTTATGCATTAGACGAATGACCTAATAGTATTGCTACATAATAATAATAGAAAAAGAGTCTATACTATTTATCAGGTCATGAATCTGATCACGCTATGGAAAGTGGTTAATAAAAGAAGACACATTCAAGATTTTTCCCGTGAAGGAATGGGCGTATGTTTAAAACAATGTGAGTGAGGAGATCCCCATGCAAGTCAGCAGAAGGCAGTTCTTTAAGATCTGCGCTGGCGGTATGGCGGGTACGACGGTAGCGGCGTTGGGTTTTGCTCCAACCGTAGCTCTTGCACAAACACGTAATTATAAACTATTGCGTGCGCGTGAAACCCGGAATACCTGTACGTACTGTTCTGTCGGTTGTGGGTTGTTGATGTACAGCCTTGGCGATGGCGCAAAAAATGCGAAAGAAAGTATTTTCCATATTGAAGGCGATCCTGATCATCCGGTAAATCGAGGCGCACTTTGCCCGAAAGGGGCTGGTTTGGTTGATTTTATCCACAGCGAAAGTCGCCTGAAATATCCGGAATATCGTGCTGCGGGTTCTGACAAATGGCAACGTATCACCTGGGATGAGGCATTTGATCGCATTGCTAAGTTAATGAAAGCAGACCGTGACGCTAATTTCATTAAAACTAATCAAGATGGTGTTACGGTCAATCGTTGGCTGACGACGGGTATGTTGTGCGCATCTGCTTCCAGTAATGAAACCGGCTATTTAACCCAGAAATTTAGTCGCGCCCTCGGCATGCTTGCCGTAGATAATCAAGCGCGTGTCTGACACGGACCAACGGTAGCAAGTCTTGCTCCAACATTTGGTCGCGGTGCGATGACCAACCACTGGGTTGATATTAAGAACGCGAATCTGATCGTCGTTATGGGGGGAAATGCTGCTGAAGCGCATCCTGTGGGGTTCCGCTGGGCAATGGAAGCGAAAATTCATAATAACGCTAAGTTAATCGTGATCGATCCACGCTTTACCCGTACGGCATCTGTGGCGGATTTCTATACCCCGATCCGTTCTGGTACTGATATTGCTTTCCTGTTAGGTGTGATTTTATACCTACTAACCAATGAAAAGATTAATCGCGAATATGTTGAAGCATATACCAACGCTAGTCTTATCGTGCGTGAAGATTACTCGTTCGATGATGGTTTATTCAGCGGTTATGATGCCGAAAAACGTCAATACGACAAAACCAGTTGGAATTATGCACTGGATGAAAACGGCTTTGCTCAACGTGATATCACACTGAGTCATCCACGTTGTGTATGGAATCTGTTGAAAGAGCACGTTAGTCGTTATACGCCCGACGTCGTTAGTAATATTTGTGGCACTCCAAAAGATGATTTCCTGAAAGTCTGTGAATATATTGCCGAGACTTGCGTTAAGGACCGGACCGCTTCCTTCCTATACGCACTGGGTTGGACTCAGCACTCGGTTGGTGCACAGAACATCCGTAGTATGGCCATGATCCAGCTTCTGCTAGGTAACATGGGGATGGCTGGTGGCGGTGTTAACGCATTGCGTGGTCACTCGAATATTCAGGGATTGACTGATTTGGGGCTATTGTCACAGAGCTTGCCGGGATACCTGACGTTACCATCAGAAAAACAAGCCGATCTGCAAACTTATTTGCAGGCAAATACACCAAAACCTATGTTGCCGGGTCAGGTTAACTACTGGGGTAATTATCCGAAATTCTTTGTCAGTCTGATGAAGAGTTTCTACGGTGACAATGCTCGTAAAGATAATGACTGGGGTTTTGACTGGTTGCCTAAGTGGGATAAAAGTTATGACGTCCTGCAATTTTTCGAAATGATGTCGAAAGGTGAGGTGAATGGCTATATCTGTCAGGGCTTTAATCCGGTTGCTTCATTCCCGGATAAAAACAAAGTGGTTGATGCACTGTCGAAGCTGAAATTTTTGATCACTATTGATCCGCTTAATACTGAAACGTCAACTTTCTGGCAGAACCACGGTGAATTTAATGAAGTTGATTCAGCCAAAATTCAAACAGAAGTTTTCCGTCTGCCGTGTTGCTGTTTTGCGGAAGAAAATGGCTCGATTGTTAACTCTGGTCGCTGGTTGCAATGGCACTGGAAAGGTGCTGATGCTCCGGGAGAAGCTATCGGTGATGCGGAAATTCTTTCTGGTATCTTCAAGCGTATGCGCGATATGTACCTTGCCGAAGGGGGCGCATTACCTGAGCAGGTACTGAATATGACCTGGGATTACTTCAACCCGGATAGCCCTACATCGGAAGAGGTGGCTCAGGAGAGCAACGGTCGGGCATTGATTGATCTAATTGATGCTGATGGCAACGTCATTGTGAAGCAAGGCCAGCAGTTGACCTCTTTTGCGCAGTTACGTGATGACGGTACGACGGCTAGTGGTTGTTGGATCTTTGCCGGAAGCTGGACGCCAGAAGGTAATCAGATGGCTCGTCGTGATAACTCTGACCCATCAGGCTTGGGTAATACGCTGGGTTGGGCGTGGGCCTGGCCGCTAAATCGCCGTATTTTGTATAACCGCGCCTCGGCTAATCCACAGGGTAAACCATGGGACCCGAAACGCCAGTTACTGGCGTGGAATGGTGCTAAGTGGGGAGGTATTGATATTCCTGATTACAGTGTAGCTGCACCGGAAACAGAAGTTGGTCCGTTTATCATGCAACCGGAAGGTATGGGGCGTTTGTTTGCTATTGATAAAATGGCGGAAGGGCCGTTCCCTGAACATTACGAACCCTTTGAAACGCCGTTAGGCACTAATCCGTTGCATCCGAACGTGGTTTCTAACCCGGCTGCCCGGGTGTTCAAAAGCGATTTTGAGGCCATGGGTAAACCAGATAAATTCCCCTATGTAGGAACGACTTACCGCCTGACAGAACATTTTCACTATTGGACGAAACATGCATTATTGAACTCGATTATCCAGCCTGAACAGTTTGTGGAAATTGGTGAAAAACTGGCAGAGAAAAAGGGCATCAAACACGGTGATACCGTCAAAGTGAGTTCTAACCGTGGCTACATCAAAGCGAAAGCGGTTGTCACCAAGCGTATTCGAACCCTGAATGTACAGGGCCGTGAAGTGGATACTATTGGTATTCCAATTCATTGGGGATTTGAAGGGGCAGCGAAAAAAGGCTTTATTGCCAATACGTTGACACCATTTGTTGGTGATGCAAACACACAAACGCCTGAATTCAAAGCGTTCTTGGTTAATGTGGAAAAGGTGTAAGGGGGAAAAATTATGTCATTCAAACTCAAGACATCATTCGTCGCTCTGCCACCCACTCCTTAACTCCTGCGCCATGGGTGCGGATGACTAACAAGAAGTTGCAAAGCTGATTGATGTAACAACGTGTATCGGTTGTAACGTTGGTGTTTATGATAACTCGGCTGATTTGACCGTGTTGGGTTTTTGCTGCTGACAGCATGACGTCACTATTCACTTCACAGGCGGTTTTCTAAGGCAGGGGCATATCCTGCCTGAGTGAATAATAGAGGAAATTAGCTCATAATATTTAAATTATTTTTTCAATTCTATAAAAGTATTTTCAGATTTTAGTTTTGTAAGCTGACTATCATTGTTAGTTATATGAAAATGCTTTTTCTTTTCTGATATTTTTGTGAGTAAGAAATCTTTATAACTGCATCCAATCACTGTGAATGATGCAGAATCATTAATGATTTCACTTATTAATGTAGAATTGTGTAAACGCTTATTCCAATTATCTACCATATGAAATAACTCTAACAATATAATAACAAAAACAGAAATGGTGCCATTTGCGTTTTCTAAGCTAATAATTTGTAAACTGTCTGGGTCTACAGAATAAGAGTTTTTTAAGGATGAAGAAATACATTCGATGAATTCATCTATAGATATTGTTGTTCCTAATATTACTGAGGAGTGGTTATTTCTACCTTTTAATATTATATTGGTTCCTGAGAATCCACATTGACAGATAAGTTTAGATAGTTCACCTATATCTCCTGTATTATGTTTATCGACTTTTTTTCCGTCTGGATAGTTTACTGATACTAAGATTTCTTTAGAGCCAGAATTTAGGTCAACATCGATGTGTTCAAATAAATGATAGTTGTCATCGTTACAATGTGAACATTGATATCCTATCACACCTGTTTCTTGAGTCGTATATGCTAAAGGAATTATTGTAATATCGGGTACTTTCAGTTTTATCTTATTTCTATTATACTCACTGAATTTCTCACCAAGATAAAATATATTTTTTATCTTAAATAAACGATTATCATTACATTCAAAATATAATTTAGAGGCAAAGCTAGGAAGACAAAATAACGTATCTATGTCATATTCACTAATGTAATTGAGTAAGGTGTCATGATCGACATGGGAACAGAATGGGAAAGAAGACAGATTATTATATCGACATATTTCATGACCAAATAAGAAACCGCCCCATAGGTTACCTGATGTTAAACAATTGGCGACTTTTTTAATCCCTAATTTATCAAAATAAGGTTTCATTTTCATCGCAGCAATTTGATTAACGAAATTGAATTGCGACCAGGAATGAAAAACATTCTTTCCTTTAGACGTTGTACCACCGGTTGAAAAATATATACCACCATCAGTTGATAACATTATATTTCACTCCTAACTTTTTGCTAATAATTAAAGTTACAACAGATAATAAAGAAAATAAAAGTATAAATAGATTAATTAAATAACCGGAGCGATAATCAAAAAGATCAACAAGAAATCCGATTGATGTTGATCCAACAGCCTCTCCAAGATTTGCCATAACTAATAGCAAGCTGAATGCTATACTAGATTTCTCTTTATTGACTATATTTGATGAAGTTGAATAAATTTCAGGGATTATTATAGCCTCAAAAATACTATATGCGACTAGTGCTATTATTGCTATGGCTATACCTCCAGAAAAATATGTCGCTGAAACTAAAGATAGTAATAATAACATGTATTTAATGGTTTTTTCAGAAAAATCAAATAGCTTAGAAAAAATTAACTGCCAGAGACAAACGACTAATCCAACTATGGTAAAGAATAATCCTACATAATCATTGAAGAGATTATTGATTCTATTTGACAAGGTAGTTGCAGTTATAAATACGCCCATCAATGAAAAGGAGAAAAATGAACTAAAAAGCAGAAATAAAAATGAAGGTGAGCTCAAATTTTTAGGTCTAATTATACTATTCTGAATTTTAATATTTTTACTTTTTTCCCTCCATGTAAAGAAGCATATAAACGCAAAAAATAAGCTCATAATTATAATAGTGGCAAAGAAAATATTCTTATAATTATTATTAGCAAAATATGCTCCAGCTATAGGTGCCAATACAATGGCAGCATTCTGTGAGAATGAATAATTGTAGAATGCTTTCTTTAATTTTCTTTTAGGTATTATTTCAGACAAGATATCACGAGTAAACGGTTTTGCAATTGCTTTTGATATTGCTAATGTTGAAAAAAATAATAGCCAAGAATAGAATCCAGAGAATAGTATTAGAAATGAGAAAGAAATAGCTCTTAATAGGCAGGATATTAAGAATATCCATCCTTTACTGAGTTTGTTTAGTTTATTTGTAATTGTCAGCATTAAGATACATTCAAGTATAACAGCGAATGAAAACATTCCTGATATTGCTTTTGCTGATAGATTTCTCTCTGAAGAAAGAATGGGCAATGAACAAAAAAAAGCAAACTCAAAGAAAAATACTAAAGCATATAGTGTAACTATTTTATACTTTAACATAATTTGTCTTTTATATAAGAAGATATGTTGCCAAATACTTTCAAAGCAATGTTCTCTGGAAGCTTTGTTAATCCAGTTTCTGCCGTACACATTTCATTGAAGTAGAATTGATTTTCTTTAACTAACCAATCAATAGAAATTATATCAGCTCCAGAGTTATTCATGATAATTTCACTGTTCCTGATTATTTCTTTGGATATTGATTCCCTAAAGTCTTTGAAAAAAGTTTTATTGAATGTTCTTTTTTCATAAATTACCTGTTTTCCTCCAAATGCAGTATTTCCAAGATATCCATTTTCTACAGGAGATCGGGTTTTTATAAAAATTAATTCTTTTTTGAGAAAGAACAATCTTACATCAATAACACCTTCAATATAAGGCGTAATATTATAAATAAGATTAGATGTTGAAATAAGTTCTGCGGTGCTAATACTTTGTTGGAAAGTATCTGATTTTATAATACCGAATCCCATTCCTGAACCATTTGGTTTTAACATTAACGGGTGATTATTGTTTTTCGAGAAATCACCCATCATGTGTGAAAATTTACAACCGTAACCTAGCAGACTTAGAGGTAGTGTAGGGACACCTAATTGATGAACAAATAGATGTTGTGCTGATTTATCCCATTCCATATCGTCAATATCTGCTATTTTTTGGTTTAAAATCAAAGCATTTCTTGATTGTTTTATTAATCTTTTTAACGTTAAGGAAAAATTTAAACCTTGGCTATTTAGGTTTGGTGGGGATATTATAAATGCCGTCTTCCCATCAATTAGATTATTACCATTGAGATATAAACCCAGATCATCTTCTATTTTAACATCTATGTGTTTCATAGATATAAAGCTAAAATCTATATCAAAAATCTTAAACCATGTTTTATATTCATTATATGTATTTTCCAAGGATTTTGGGTTTATATAATCATCTTTTGGAACAATCCAAAATAATTTATAATTCATTGTTTGCCTCCAATATAATAATTGATTTTGATACGCTCATGTTCTCAGTTTTTTTTATAACTAATCCTGCCTGATTGGCTAAATGTTCAAATTCAGATAAATAACGCTCTTGTCCTAAAAATAGAATGTCCATTAATATATCCAGAGATTTTCCTATTGGACTTTGTGGTGTTTTTATTGAGTCTATTAATAATAGAGTTGATCTTTTATCCATAACTTTCCGACAGTTTTTTAATATTAATATTGCATCATTATCAGGCCAATCATGAATTATATTTTTCAGAATATATAGGTCATAACCAGATGGAATGGATTTTAAAAAGTCTCCACTTATAAAATTTATGTTTTCCGATGCGGGAATTTCTTTATATTTGTCTAATACAGCATAATGTTTTCCTATTACTTTTTTACTAATTCCTTTTAAAAGATTTCCTTTTCCTCCTCCAATATCTAGTATTCTGTTGTTTTTATTAAAATCATAAATATCAACTAATTCATGAATTATTTCATCTGTGATTCTTGACATTAGAGTGTCGAAATTTGATTTGAGCAATTCATTATTTTCTAGGTATTCAAAGAATGATTGATCATGTGTTTTCTCAAATGCTGACTTTCCATCATTTTTAAGTAAAGAGTTTGAGTACATTAGCCATGACTTCCAGTAGGCTGAACCAAGTTCACATTTTATCCACAATGATTCTAGACTTTCAGGATCAGCAAGTGAACGGCATGCATCAGAAAGTTTGACTCCAAGGCTGCTATTAACCAATACCCCTATTTCAATCAAAAAATCACATAATCGACTGAGACGAGATCTATCAATACCATATTTGTAGGAAAGTTCACTTATACTTATATAAGTATTATCTTTAAAATTAAAAGATAGACCCGTATCAACAAAGGCGTAAATTGCCGCTGATTTTCTATATGATGTAATTAATTCAGTTATCAAAAATATATCCTTTATTGTATTAGTTCATTAATTTCGTAACATAAATTTTTTATTTGTTCCTCTAAATGTGATGATGAGATTGCAATTCGTAGAATACTTTTATTCTTTGGAACAGTGGGGTACATTGCTGCTGTTGTTAAAAATCCTTTTTCCCTAAGTATACCAGAAATATTTATTGCTAAATATTCATCACCAATAAGTATAGTTCGTATAGGGCTGTGCTTTTCTTTTGAACTAATTTTACTTGCTATTAATTCATCAAACAATGTTACATTGATCCACAGTTTATCTTGTAACTCATAAATTTCATTGGAAAGATGTATTTGGGCTGATTCAACACATGCAGCTATGCCAGGTAAAGATGGGGGGCCGCTGAAAATATAACTGTGAGAATATTTTTTCGCAAACTCCATTGCCTTACTATTATGGAATGACACACAACCACCGTGTGCACCAAATGCTTTTGATAAGGAAGAAACCAATATTAAGGTTGAAGGAAAACATTCAAGATAATGAAGAGCGTAACCACAACCATTTTCTCCTATGATTGATGTGCCATGTGCATCGTCTATGTATATACCCGTCATCTTTCAAGTTGCTTCTTTGTTGGCTGCACTCACTCACCCCGGTCACATAGTTATCTATGCTCCCGGGGATTCGCTCCCTTGCCGCCGCGATGCATCTTGAAATCCATAGGGTATATATAACCATTATATTTCTCGGCTAATTGGCTAATGGTTTTTATTGGGGATGCCCCTCCCATAGAACCTAAACTGTCAGATATAAAAATGGGTGTTTTTCTTTCAGCGGAGCTTTGCTTGGCTTCTATTTCTATATCAGAGATATTTGAAAAATCAATTCTTTTAATAACGCCAAATTGATTCATTATTCCCTGAAGAATTTGTATAGATGCATGAGATGTTTTGTCTAAAATCCAAACAATTCCACTATCACTAATTGGATATCCAGGCAACATTCCTGAACCTAATAAGGGTAAAATACCTAAATGTCCAGCACCAACTGAGTTGAATGTAATTGTGAATGAATTTTTGAATATCAGGTTAAGGAGTTCATCTAATTCATCGAAAATGCTACATTTTGCTCTTGTTCTTGCTGCTGAATATTGTACTCCATATAGGTCTATCGCTGATTTTGCTGCATCAGAAAGACGTTTATTACTTTCAAGCCCTAAATATGAGCACGACATAAAATCTACATAATATTTTTTACCTTTAGTAACGATAATACGATTATCTTTTCTTGAGATGATAGATAAATCATTTATGCCTTTTCCCCATATTTTTTCTTGATGAGGTAGCGAGTGCATAATTTTATTTGCTTGCCAGTTTTTAAATTGGCTTTTATTATTCATAACCCATTTCCCCTGTGTAATGCAATATGTCAGTGTTTTATAATTATACAATCTACAATTACATTAATCTGAATGGTGAGTCAATAATATATTCTTGAAATGATGCATTGATCACTATAATAATATAATTTTAAGTGGATTGTTAGTAATTAAAATATTCACCAAAGGTTATTTCTAAAATAATTAATTTACAGAGAAACGTAACATTATCATTTAAGTTAATGTCCTAGCCGTATACGCCATGGATTTGCTTTTTATGATGTTCAGGATATTGAAGAATATCATGGTTTAAAGCTTTATTTTTTAAAATGTTTCTGTTTAAAGGGATAAGTGTAAATATAGCATTGGACTATTGTTCTAATAGGACTTATTCGAGATGGTTAATTCACATGTATGATTATTCAACACCTAATATTTGGAGATAGTTATTTATGTGTTCTTCCCTATTGTCTGATTATGAGTTTTCTGGCCTGCTCTACGGTATTGTGCTTTTTATTATGAAATTTCAATAAAAATTTTGATCATTAAACTTATTATTATTTTTAACTAAAATTAAATTTGGCATCAAATTCTGATGCCAATTTCTATATCTGTTACGTATATTTCTCCAAGATATAATATCCATATCGTTATTTTTCAAGGTACCTCTTTGTTGGCTGCGTTCACTTACCGCTGCGATACCTTTTGAAATCCATTGGGTATCATTTATTTTATGTTTAGTTCTATAATTGAATACTCTTCATTTATATCTTTAGTGTCTTTAATGGTAAGCCCGGCCCGATTAGCCAAGTATTCGATTTCTTCCAGGTAACGTTCTTTTCCTAAAAATAATGTATCCATTAATATGTCTAAAGAGATGATCATTTTAGATTGTGGTTTTTTTATGAAGCTTATCAATAAAACAGTGGCACCAGTATTCATTGCCTTTCGGCAGTTTTCTAAAATTAATATCGAATCATTATCGGACCAATCATGGATAATGTTCTTTAAAATATATAAATCATAACTCGATGGAATTGATTTTAGAAAATCTCCATTTATAAAGTCTATATTTTCTGAAACAGGAATTTCATTATATCTGTCTAATACAGCGTAATGTTTTCCTTTTACTTTTTCACTAATTTTTACCAGAAGATTTCCTTCTCCACCTCCAACGTCTAATATTCTGTTGTGTTCACTAAAATCATAAATATCAAGTAATTTTTCAACTATTTTGTCTGAGGTTTTTGACATTGAAGAGTCAAAATTTGATTTGAGAAATTTGTGACTATTTAAATGTTCGAAGAATGGTTTCCCATGTGTTATTTCAAATGCTGATTTACCGTTGTTCTCAAGTAAGGATTTTGGATACATTGACCAAGCGTTCCAGCAATCTGAGCTAAGCTCCCACTTTAGCATTAATGACTCCATACTTTCAGGATCTGCAAGTGCACTGCATTCATCAGAAAGAGCAACTTCACGGTTGTTACTGACTAATACCTCTATTTCAATTAAGAAATCACATAATCGGCTAAGGCGAGAATGATCAATATTACATTTTCGGGAAAGTTCGTCTATATCTACATAGGCTCCATTTTTAAAGTGAACAGATAAACCTGTATCAACGAAAGCATAGATTGCGGCTGATTTTCTATATGATGTAATAAGTTCGTTTAACATTAAATTATCCTTTATTCTTATAAAGAAATGAGGAATTTCCTCTAAATTACAGGTAATACTTCTGGATATTGTGACAACATGTTTTTACAAAAATGTAATTATTAAATTTGATATCTTTTGTTAATTATATAATAAAGATTAAATTCTCCTTTGGTAATTGTTTGGTCCATCTTAATGATGGATTTATAGAAGTAAACGATTAACTGTCAGACTATATCAAGTTTGATAGAAATAAATGAGTAAGATCACAGTTAACTACTTTTCAGGACTTTTGAAAGTTAAATAAGATAAAATAACTTGGTGTATTTTATCTGTTTGAAACTGTCAGAGTGCTTTTTTCTCCGATATGAAATAATACATGGCATCAGATATCTCGATGCCATGTTTTAAATATATGTTTCTCTATGTTGGAATATTCATAGGGCTATCTGGGTGAATAATATTTAATTTCTATAATTTATTTTACCCCTAGTTTAATAAATGAAAATGATTCATCTATATCTTCGGTTTCTTGAATGATGAGTCCTGCTTGGTCAGCCAAATATTCGAACTCAGTCAAATAACGTTCTTTCCCTAAAAGTATCACATCCATGAATATATCCATAGACTTAGCTATATTCGCTATAGAGGACTGTGGTTTTTTCATTATGGTGATCAATAAGAGAGTGGCGTTATCATCCATCGCTTTCCGGCAATTCTTCAAAATTAATATTGAGTCATCATCAGACCAATTATGGATGACATTCTTTAAAATATAGAGATCATAACCTGATGGAACTGATTTCAGGAAATCTCCATTTATAAAATCCATATCTTCTGAAATAGGTATTTCATTATATCTGTCTAATACGGTGTAATGTTTTCCTTTTACCTTTTCATTGATTTTTACCAGAAGATTTCCTTCTCCTCCGCCAAGATCTAATATTTTGTTATGTTTGCTGAAATCATAAATTTCAAGTAACTTTTTAGCTAATTTGTCCGAGTTTCTTGACATTAAAGAATCAAAATTTGATTTTATTAATTTATTATTGTCCAAATACTCGAAGAATGGCTTGCCATGTGCTATTTCTAATGCTGACTTGTTATCATTTTTCAGTAAGGATTCTGGATACGCTAACCAAGAATTCCAGTTATATGAGCTAATTTCATGTTTTACTAATAATGATTCTAGACTATTAGGATCTGCAAGTGCACTGCATTCATCAGAAAGGGCAACTCCATGGTTGTTGCTAACCAATACCCCAATTTCAATTAAAAAATCACATAATCGGCTAAGGCGAGAGTTATCAATACCGCATTTATGGGAAAGTTCACCTATATCTACATAGATCCCATCTTTAAGATGAACAGATAATCCTGTATTAACAAGAGCATAGATTGCTGCTGATTTTCTATATGATCTAATAAGTTCGGTTAGCATTGAGTTATCCTTTATGATTATAAAGAAATGAGTGTTTTCTGTAAATTACAGAGTGTTATTGAATATCTTGATAAAATATTTCGACCAAAATGTAATTGTTAGTTTTAATATATTTTCCCAGTTAGGTAATGAAGCTTATTTTCTCCTTTGGCAATGACTTGGTTAACCTGGATGATGAACTTCTATAAGTAAATTATCAACTGGTAGACTATATTAAATTCAATAAAAAGAAATGATGAAGATCACAGTTAACTATTTTAAATATTTTTGAAAATTAAATGAAATAATATGGCGTAGTAAAATGTTTTTTAAGAAAATTATTTATGAAAAAATGAATAATGATAAATCCTGGGAAATTACAGGTATTTATTGAATATGCTCACTACCATCCAGCACATAATTTTCAGTATTTTAACCTAAATTCGCACTGTAATTTCTATATTCTCCCTGTGGCTCAGAGTCCACTTTTGATCTATGCTGAACGCTAAAAATAGGCTTAGGATTATTATTAACCGGAAAGCCGTATATACCCAATGGATTTCAAGATGGATCGCGACGGCAAGGGAGTGAATCCCCGGGAACAGAGATAACTCTGTGATCGGGGTGAGCGAGTGCAGCCAACAAAGAGGCAACTTGAAAGATAACGGGTATAACAGATAACAGGAAGATAGAGCTTAATGAGTATTCGCATCGTTCCTAAAGAGCAATTGAGTAAAGAATGTGTCAATGAAAAAGCAGCAGATTATATCCCGCCACTGCTTTTTGTTAATCTGAAAAACCTCTATCAGCGTCGTGCTGAGCGTCTTAAACAACTGGCTGTAGATAATCCATTTGCAGACTATCTTAGCTTTGTAGCAGACGTAGTTCAGGCCCAGCAAAAAGCGTTACATGACAATCCCCTGAAAATAGAGATGGCAGATATTTTGGAAAAATCTGCTGCTGAGGGTAAACCGCCTCTGGATTGTAAAATATTCCCACGTACTGAGCACTGGCAAAAATTGCTTTACTCTTTGATAGCAGAATTACTGCCTGATGCTCCAGAACATATCAGCATAGTTTTGGATAATCTGGAAAAAGCGTCGGAGCAGGAATTGGAACAGATGGCTGATGCTTTGCTGAAAAATGAATTTAGTAAAGTCAGTCCTGAAAAAGCACTATTTATTTGGGCTGCCCTTTCCTTGTATTGGACACAAATGGCAAATCAAATCCCAGGAAAGGCGCGGGCAGAATATGGTGAACATCGTCAGTTCTGTCCTGTTTGTGGCAGTATGCCGGTTGCCAGTGTTGTGCAGATTGGAACCATTAATGGGCTGCGTTACCTGCATTGTAGTCTGTGTGAAAGTGAATGGCATGTGGTACGGGTGAAGTGCAGTAACTGTGAACAGACTCATGATCTCAATTATTGGTCGCTGAATAGTGAACAAACAGCAGTGAAAGCGGAAAGTTGTGGTGATTGTGGCAGTTATCTAAAAATCCTCTATCAGGAAAAAGATCCAAAAGTTGAGGCTATTGCTGATGATCTGGCTTCACTGATCCTTGATGCCAAAATGGAAGAGGAAGGTTTTGCCCGTAGTAGTATCAATCCATTTCTGTTCCCAAATGAGTAACGGCTAACTGACGGAATTGCTATGACACAAAACCAAAGTCCATTGTACAGCCAGCTTCCTGCTATTGATCGTTTGTTGCATGAGCCACAGATAGCCCTATTCGTGGAACAATATGGACAGACGCTGGTAACGGCAACATTAAGAAAAATGCAGCAACAGGCCAGAACAAATATCAGGCAGCATCAGGAACTGCCTGATTGGTGTGATAATTGGGCGGTGGCACTTGGTCAGCAATTGGAACAAAAACAAGCTTTGTCCTTAAAGCCGCTGTTTAATCTCAGTGGTACGGTACTTCATACCAACTTTGGCCGGGCATTAATGGCAGAGTCGGTTATTAAGGCGGTGACACAGGTGATGCGTTCACCGGTAACGCTGGAATATTCCCTCAATGGCGCTGGGCGTGGACACCGTGATCGTGCTTTGGCGAATTTATTGTGTGAATTAACCGGGGCGGAAGATGCCTGTATCGTTAATAATAATGCAGCGGCTGTGTTGTTATTGTTGGCAACTGTGGCATCCGGTAAGCAGGTTGTGGTTTCTCGTGGTGAGTTGGTGGAAATTGGTGGGGCATTCCGTATTCCTGATGTGATGGCTCAGGCAGGATGCCGATTGGTTGAAGTCGGTACCACTAATCGTACTCACCTGAAAGATTATCAACAGGCTATCAATGAAGAAACTGCTCTTTTGATGAAAGTTCATACGAGTAACTACAGCATTGAAGGTTTTACTGCCGAAGTTTCCGGCCATGAACTGGCGCAATTGGGGGTTAAATCTCGAATTCCTACTGCTATTGATTTAGGTAGTGGTTCCATGATCAATATGGCTCAATATGGATTGCCTGCTGAACCTTTGCCCCAGGACTATCTGAATCAGGGCATCGATCTGGTCACTTTTTCTGGGGATAAATTACTGGGGGGACCGCAGGCTGGAATTATCCTCGGTAAGCAACAATGGATAGACGCCATCCAGCGTCATCCACTGAAACGCGCTTTGCGGGCCGACAAAATGACTTTGGCTGCTTTGGAAGCTACATTGCGATTGTATCAATGCCCTGAACAACTTTGCTGCCAATTGCCAACGTTGCGTTTGTTAACCCGTTCACAGCAAGAAATGTATGATTTGGCACAACAGCTATTACCTCAGATTCAGGCATATTATGGTGACCAGTTTATTGTGCGTGATGAGCCATGCTATTCACAGATTGGCAGTGGTTCACTGCCGGTCGATCTGCTGCCTAGCTGGGCTTTGACTTTCACTGCCATTGGTGGTCAAGGTGGGACTTTGGAACAGTTGGCACAGCATTGGCGTGGATTGGCGAAACCTGTTATTGGCCGTATCTCTGAAGGGCGTTTATGGCTGGATTTACGTTGCCTTGAAGATGGAAGAGCGTTGTTGCAGGCACTATTACTTTAATTTTCTAGAACTGCCATAATTTTCTAGAACTGCCATAATTTTTTGGAACCACCATAATTTTCTGAAACTATATATGATTTTTGCCACCGCAGGTCATGTTGACCATGGTAAAACTACGCTGATTCAAGCTATTACCGGTGTTAATACGGCACATTTGCCGGAAGAGAAAAAACGAGGTATGACCATCGACTTGGGTTATGCCTATTGGCCGCAACCAGATGGGTCTTCGGTTGGTTTTGTTGATGTGCCCGGACATGAGAAATTTCTCGCTAATATGCTGGCAGGGATAGGGGGTATCGATCATGTTTTACTGGTGGTTGCCTGTGATGATGGGGTAATGGCTCAAACCAAAGAGCATTTGGCTATTTTGCGTTTGATTGGTTGCTCTGCAATCACAGCTGTGCTCACTAAGGCAGATCGGGTGGAATGGCAACGGGTGGTTGAGGTCTGCCAACAGATTGAACATGAGCTGACAACTCAGGGGTGGATCGGGTCTCCTCTGTTTGTAACGGTTGCCACTGATGAAGAGAGTATTGCCCCTTTGAGGCAGCATTTGTTGCAGTTACACCAGCAAAACAGACAACATGAAAAGTTAAATCAGCGTTTTCGTTTGGCGATAGATCGCGCTTTCAGTGTAAAAGGCACGGGTCTGGTAGTAACGGGAATGGC
This sequence comes from Photorhabdus heterorhabditis, assembly GCF_001280945.1. Taxonomy (NCBI): domain Bacteria; kingdom Pseudomonadati; phylum Pseudomonadota; class Gammaproteobacteria; order Enterobacterales; family Morganellaceae; genus Photorhabdus; species Photorhabdus heterorhabditis. The sequence continues at coordinate 51,133 of NZ_LJCS01000024.1, forward strand.
ATTGGCTGGATGCGTCAGTGTAGGGGACATTCTCTGGCTGACGGGCAGTGATAAGCAAGTTAGAGTGCGTGGCCTGCATGCTCAGAATCAACAGACAGATACGGCTCAGGTCGGGCTGCGTATTGCACTGAATATTACCGGTGATATTAGTAAAGAGCAGGTTTCCCGTGGTGATTGGCTACTTTCTCAAAAGCCCGTTGAGAGTGTGGAGAAGGTGTTGGTAGAACTAGAAACTGATGAGCCTTTGCGAAATTGGCAATCTCTTCATATTCATCATGCTGCCAGCCATATCACTGGCCGGATTTCGTTACTAAATCAGCTTTCTGATCAGCTTCTGTTAGCTGAACTGGTATTTGATCGCCCATTATGGCTGGTTGAGAACGACCGATTGATATTGCGCGATATCGGTGCCAGAAGAACGCTTGCCGGAGCACGCGTGATAAACCTAAATTCTCCTCGTCGTGGTAAGCGTCAGACAGAGTTTTTGCATTGGCTCACTCTGCTTGCCAGAACATCGGATCATGCGGCTAATTTAGTACTCCATTTGTCACGGGGGGCACTTTCCGTTAACCATTTTTCTTGGGCGCGTCAGTTAACGGAAGAGACTTTCCATCAGTTAATCGCTGGTATGGATGTGATTATTGCTGGTGGTATGGTGTTATCACAGAGTCATGCTGAGTTGGCAGAACAGAAGCTATTGCAAGTTTTGGCTGAATATCATCAGCAACATGCTGATCAACTGGGTTTGGGAAGGGCCCGCTTAAAGCGAATGGCTTTGCCAACGTTGAATGAAGCGCTAGTTTATACTCTGATCGATGTATTGCTCGATAATGGGCGATTAGAACAAGCTCGAGGTTGGTTATATCTTCCTGAACATGGTTTGTCTTTCAGTGACGAGCAAGAAAAACTGTGGCAGCGAATAGCTCCTTATTTTTCAGATGATCCTTGGTGGGTACGTGACTTGGCTGCTGATTTAAAGGAAGAAGACGTGACAATTCGCAGTTTATTGAAAAAAGCAGCGCAATTGGGACATATTACGGCCATTGTTCCTGATCGCTATTATTGTAGCCAACGAATGCAGCAATTCGCGGAACTTATCCGGGAGTTTAATCAAAGTCATGGTGCGATCACTGCTGCTGATTTTCGTGATGAACTGGGTATTGGTCGTAAACTGGCTATTCAGATACTGGAATTCTTTGATCGCAGCGGTTTTACTCGTCGTCAGGCTGAATTACATATTCTCAGGGATCATGGATTGTTTTGATGGTTTTTTGTATTTAAAAAGTGGACAGAATCAGCAAAATTACAGTTTTGGTTCGCTTGATTTAACTTGCCTGTGTTATTTTTGCCAACTGTTACTAACATGGGTTTTCTATTGACTGGATTGAATACGATATGAAAAAGAAGATAATATCGAGTGTTTATCTGGGATTATTGTTTATTGCAACTTTAATACTGGTTTTTGAAAAAAGTGATAGTGATGATATTTACCCGGCATTGGTAGCTCTCGGTGTATTTGGAATAATATTTGGTATAGTGTTTTTTGCTTCGGCCAGGTTACTGTTTTCTGCTGCCTTTACCGGGACACTATTTATTATCTTTAAATTTCTTAATCAGATAAAAGTTCATTATTACAAAGAACAGCTCATGTTCTCTGACCTAAACCTGATGTTTGATCCTGCCAATCAGGAAACATTGCGGCACTATTGGTTAGCTGGCTTAGCCGTTGTTGCTATGTTTATTTGGTTGATTTTTAATATGATACTCAGTTGGAAAAAATCATCCCCTTTCCGTGGTTTCAAATGGCGAATTGCCAGCCTGGTGTTGATTGTGATCTGTGTATGGGAAGTGAGTGTTACCGCTAATGCGTTTAGAGAGCAGTGGGAATCTTCATTACCAAAAGGGCGTGGTACAGTCACCAATATGGTAATGTCAGCTAAAGATGCCAAATATCATGCTCCTCAGTTTGGGCAATCATCTGATTATTTCCTGCAACTGGCTAAAGGTGTCACGCTGCCTGTGCCGCAGTCGGAAATCAAACCAGATGTGGTGATGTTACTGCAGGAATCAACAGTGACTCCACATATCTATCAATTACCGGATGGTTCACGGCTACCTAATCTTTATATGTTCCAGCGGAATGCCGGGGTCAGTGCACAAAGCGCAATGAGGGTACAAACTTTTGGCGGTGGTACTTGGTTATCCGAATTCTCTGCTCTGACGGGTTTGAATACTGATGATTTTGGTTCACGCAAAAACGCTGTTTTTTATTTTATCGTCGATCACTTGAAATACAGTCTATTCCGCGAGATGAAACAAAATGGTTATTACACTGTTGTTCTGACACCATTTAATAAATCCTCTTATCATTCTGGTCATGCTTATCAGACACTGGGTGTTGATCGTATTATTCAACCGCAGGAATTAGGCTATCCTGCCAGCCTTGATGAAAATCTGTGGACTATCCCTACACAGAGTATGTTGAATTATGTGAAAGAAATCTTGGTACAGGAAACCGATAAGCCGCTGTTTATTTTTTCACTGACTATGTATGAACATGGCCCATATGATGAAGATCATTCTGATGATTACGGACTTTCCGGGCATGTGAGAGATTCACCGGCAGCTGGTAAGTTCAGCCACTATATGGAGAAAATCAAAGCCTCTGATCCGGCAATCAAAGATTTCAGCGAGTTTGTTGCTAAACGGGAAAAACCGACCATTTTCCTTTATTTCGGTGATCATCAGCCTAATATCAACTTAAATCAATACAATAGTGTATTTTCAAATCCGGGTTATATCACTCAGTTCACCATGCGGGATAATTTGAAACAGGGAGAACCGGTTCAGGCTGATGAGTTGACTGATATTTCATACCTTGGTGGAATGATTATGGAGAGAGCTAAGCTGAATGTTTCACCTTTTTATCGGGCGAATATGACGATGCGCCATCTCTGTCGAGGAGCGCTGGATGATTGTCAGGATAAAGAGCTGGTAGATAGTTACAAATACTATATTTATCATCAACTGAAAGTTGCTAATAAAAACTAAATCACAAAATAATAAGCGAGTGGGTGCCATATTTATATGGCACTTGCTATATTTTAAATGTCGGTAAACTTTCTCTAACCTTTTTTAATTATTTTTCAAGTACGCTTTCATCATTTTTTGTAACATAATAATAGAGATGATTATCCCATCTATTATTAAATTGTTCGCATATTCAGTCAATAAAGCCATTCAATATCATTGATAATATTGAGAATTCAATATATTTAGTGCATATAAATATATAAATGAAATTTCAGTCTTACCAATGGATTTAGACTGGTATCACATAATTATACAGGCCGATTCTTATTTGGCCCCTGCTAATGTTAAAGTGTAAATATTTCTTATGTATTTTGTTCGGGAATTAAAGATGACTAAACCTGCATCAGATATCGTGTCTGGTTATTTATTTGGCTATGGTCAAGTATTCGGTGTGCCTTCTGAACTATGGGTTTTGCAATAAGTGGCAGCATTTTGGCTGGATAAGCTGAAAGAACTTTATGACTTTATTGGTGCCGGAATGGACATCATGGAGTCTGTTTCTTGTGCTCTGGTCATGGTGGATTTAGTTGATGGTTATCCGGTTCGGTGTGTGATTTTTTGCGCCAACCTCGGGGGAGATGCGGACGCCATCGGTACCATGGCTGGAGCCATTTCTGGCTGTGCGGTAAGCGATCTTTATCCACCGTAAACATGGGTTACCAAAAGTGGGTTTATTGATGGCCTGTAGGTGAGGATTACAGCCTCGGGTTATTCGTCTCTTTCTTCATTGCCGGGCTATGGCTTATGTTTAGCCAGAAAAAGGAGAGTCTGATGGGCGGGTTACTGCCGATTACTGTGATCGGTGCGGCTGCGGGAGATATTGTTCTCAGTTTACCAAAGCTTCCTCGCAGTGGTGAAGACCGGGAAGCGAGGGAAATTGAGCGGCAGATCGGCGGCTCAGGTTTTAACGTTGCCCGGGCTTTGGTTCGTCTGAAAATCCCTGTGATTAATGGTATTCCTGTCGGTAATGGATATTGGGGGGAGCAGGTAATTAAAGAGATGCAAGCTCTTGGGCTTAAGGTGACGTTAACCAACTCATATCTTGATAATGGTTGGTGTTTGGCAATGGTTGAGCTGGATGGTGAGAGGAGCTTTGTTTCTGTTAGTGGTTGTGAAGTTGACTGGAGTGCGGCAATGCTCTCCTCTATTGCTCTGCCGGAAAAGGGGTATCTCTATGCCAGTGGTTATGTCATGGCGGGTAAAACTACGGCGATTTTGTGTGACTGGTTACTGCTGTCACCTCTTGGCCAGACGTTGTTGCTGGATTTTGGTCCGCGTTTACCAGAGATAGATCCCGCCTTCATTGATGCATTACCTGCTGACCGAACTATTCTGACACTGAGCCGTGATGAGATTGCTATGTTGTGTGGAGCAGGCGATTCTGTCACTCAGGCTAGTTATTATTCTAGTAAAAGAAAAATCACGATTATCTGTCGGTTAGGTTCACAAGGGGCGTGGATATGCCTGCCTGACAGCGTCCCCGAGCATGTTCCCTCCTATAAGGTGAAAGTGGTAGATACTATCGGAGCCGGTGATGCTCATAGTAGTGGCATGCTGGCTGGTTTATCGCAGGGAATGTCTCTGAGAGATGCGGTTAAGCTTGGTAATCGTGTTGCTGCCATTGTTGTCAACCGTTCTGGTGCTGCTGGTGCACCAACTATAAAAGAGCTAGAGGAGTTTGTGTTTGAATAATTACTTTCAGACATTACATTTCTTAAATATTAAGGGGCGTCGCTAAAATGAGTGCAATACTTCCAGATTGGAAACAAAAAACAGCTTTATTTTTATCGGCTCAAACAATTTCTCTGCTGGGTTCTTCCATTGTCCAGTTCTCCATCGTCTGGTATATCACCTTAAGTACTTCATCAGGAGAAATGCTGGCTATTTCGGTACTCTGTGCATTTCTTCCACAGGTATTAATCTCTTTATTTGCGGGGGTTTGGGCTGATACTTACAACCGTAAGTTGCTCAGTATTGCCTCTGATGCGTTAATTGCATTAGTGACTCTTGGTTTGGCGATCTCTTTTATGCTCGGATTTAAGAGCATTGAATTGCTATTTGTGGCCCTGATTCTCCGTTCATTTTGTACGGGAATTCAGACTCCGGCAGTGAGTGCCATCATTCCACAACTGGTCCCGAAAGAAAAACTATTGCGGGTCAATGGTATTAATACTTCTCTGACTTCACTAATGATGTTGGCATCTCCTGCCATCAGTGGTTTTTTGTATTCTCAAACTTCGCTTGAAAATATTTTTTTAGTGGATGTGGTAACTGCCATTATTGGCATTAGTATTGTTGCATTTATTCCTATTCCTACAGTAGCTTCTGATTCCATGCCGGATAATAAATTTCAGGCGATTTTAGCTGGTTTTCGCTATCTGCGAGAGAATAAGATAATTAGAAATCTTTTGATTTTCCTGATTTGTGACTGCTTCCTGGTTAGTCCGGCTGCGTTTTTGACGCCGCTATTGGTTAACCGAACATTTGGTGAAGAATCATGGCGTTTAGCTATTAATGAAGTGACATTTAGTGCGGGAGCCGTTTTAGGCGGATTGCTGATTTCTTTCTTGAATGAATATAAAAATAAACTGCGTATAACGGCAGTAGCTTGCGCATTGTCTGGTATATTTACGATTGCTCTTGGCTATGCGTATTGGTTCCCGCTTTATCTGGCATTAAACGTCTTTTTGGGCATGATAATGCCTTGTTTTAACGCACCGATAGTAGCAACTTTTCAGGAAAAGGTTAAACCTGAGATGATGGGAAGGGTATTTAGTTTAGTCCAAATATCTATGTCCTGTTCTTTGCCATTAGGTATGGTGTTGTTTGGTCCGGTTGCTGATTATATTAGTGTTCAATCTCTTTTAATAATATGTGGTGGGTTGATATTATTGACTGGTGCACTGTTTTTTATGTTTAACGGAGAAGGCAATAGAGAAAGTAGCAGAGTCGTTTAGTCAGGCTAGTGTTGCCAAAGATATCGCATTATTCCGGTTGAATATGGTCAGTTATGCGATAAGCGCAGCGCCGTGAACCGGTTAGAATGTACTCTACTCGTTTAACTTGAGCTTGAAGTATCTCCTGAAAAACGTTCAACTCAGCGCGACAAAAACCCTGGCAGGTAGTAGCGGCAGCGCAAATAGGGCAATGGTTTTCTACCAGTAAAATGGTGCCGTCTTCGGTATGCGACCACTGAGCCATGTAACCTTCATGGCACCTTATGGCAACCAGACGCTCGACTCGTTCTTGTAGGTTAGCCGCCCCATTCATTGCCTGCTGGTAATTAATACGGGTTTCTTGCTCGCGGGTATCAATTAGCAAATCTATTGCTTTTTCACCCAACTGCTTACGGATGGTGTTTAATAATTGTACTGTCAGTTCAGCATGTGCATCTGGGAAATGCGCATGACCTGCGGCTGTTAAATGCCAAAGCTGGATTGGACGACCAACCCCTCGTGCTTCAGCGATAGCTTCCACGAGTCCTTCTTTAGCTAACTTCACAAATTGTTGCCGGGCGGCTTCTCCCGTTGTTCCCAGTATTTTTCCGGCATCGGAAGCCTGTTGAGGACCACGGGTTTTCAATAACATCAGTAATCTTTCACTAACGGACTGTGTAACTATTGTGCTATTTTCAAAGCTTTTGCTTGACATATTGCTTCGCCTCGTCTTAATTTATTCCAAGAAAATTCTTGCTTAATTTAACGCAAGACCCATATTAACTCAATGCTAATGCAGGATAACGACTGTGATAATAACCAATGAAAGCCATTGGAGAGATTTGTTCTCCGGTAAAAATGCGGCCAGTGCTTTGGCGCTATCGTTGGGAGTTGCGTTACACGCGATTAATATTTTAATTGCAACAACTATCTTACCTTCCGTTGTACAGGATATTGGTGGCCTGAACCTTTATGCTTGGAATACGACTCTGTTCGTCGTCGCTTCTATTATTGGTTCTGTCTTATCTGCACGTTTGCTTAATTCACAGGGTTCGCGTAATGCTTATCTGGTTGCGGCACTGTTATTCTTTTTTGGCAGTTTATTATGTGCGCTTGCGCCAACGATGGAAGTGATGCTGATTGGGCGGACAGTTCAGGGCTTTGGTGGTGGATTGTTGTTTGCACTCTCCTATGCGTTGATCAATCTGGTATTTGAACAGGCGCTTTGGCCTCGGGCAATGGCGTTAATATCTGGAATGTGGGGTGTTGCGACGTTGGTTGGTCCCGCCGTGGGTGGGATCTTTGCTGAGATGCATGCCTGGCGTTATGCCTTTGGCATCATGTTGCCAATAATGTTGTTGTATGCGGTTTTCACTTACTTAATTTTGCCCAAAGGTAAACCGCAGGGTCAGAATAAAACAGCATTGCCACTGGTGCAGTTAGTTTTATTAGCGGGGGCGGTATTGATAGTTTCTGCTGGCAGCGTATCTGAAAGTGTGAAGCTGAATTTTGCGGGAATTATGCTGGCATTAGTTTTGATAATATTACTAATTTGCTATGAACGTCGTTCAGTCATACGTTTGTTACCTCATGGTGCATTATATTTGGGTTCACCTCATGTGGCGCTATTTGCCACTATTTCATTATTGGTGGTTAGCATGACCAGTGAAGTATTTATCCCGTATTTCTTGCAAATATTGCATGGTCAATCGCCGTTGGCTTCCGGTTATATGGCCGCTGCAATGGCAGCAGGTTGGACTGTTGCAGAGATAATTAGTGCAGGCTGGCGTGGAGCGGGTATTCGCCGGGCAATTATCAGTGGTCCGATATTCGTACTGATAGGTATGTTAATTCTGTCGTTGATATTATCACATCCCTCAGTTGGACATTGGCAAGTGATGATACCTATTGTGATTGCACTGACTTTGGTAGGATTTGGTATCGGTTTTGGTTGGCCGCATTTGTTAACTCGCATCCTACAGATATCGTCAGATGCTGATAAAGATATCGCTGGCGCTTCAATTACAACGGTGCAGTTATTTGCTACAGCTTTTGGATCAGCATTGGCGGGTATGGTCGTAAACCTTTCAGGGCTTAATGAACCCGGTGGTGTAGCAGGTGCCGCTTCTGCCGCACACTGGTTGTTCCTGCTATTTGCTATCGCACCATTATTAGCGTTATTTACAGCGTGGAGATCGGCGAAGATTAGGTAGTGTCCCTTAATTATATAATCTCCGGCAAAAGAGTCGAATACAGCCTAATTTCACCATCGACAGATAGTTTCGTGCTGTTTTTTCATAGCGTGTTGCAATACGTCGATTACCTTTCAAAAA
>NZ_LJCS01000025.1:0-58452 GCF_001280945.1 Photorhabdus heterorhabditis
TAGTGTGGGGTCTCCCCATGCGAGAGTAGGACACTGCCAGGCTTTAAATCCGGTGAACCCCCTCAGCGTAAGCTGGGGGTGTTTGCGTTTGGGCGTCAGAGACGCGATGACATGTCGGCTCGCCTGGCGGCTCATATAGTGCTCCACTGCCCGGTCTGCGAAATCGTCCCTGTTATGGCTCCTTGTACACGCTAGGTAACCGGCTGATGTGGATGTGGAAACTCGCTTAGCAGGTTTTGGGTTTTCATCCGATGGCGGCTTTTTAAGAGTCCGGCAGCTTATCTGCCTGTGAATCATTAAAACCGGTTATAGTCATAGCCGGCCCGAAAAATAACTGAAACCCGGTTTCTTCAGGCTGATAGACAATGGCGAATGCTAAAGCTAGCCCGTTATTATGGCTTACTATTGCATTAAGAGTTTTAAAAATTACGGATTAGTTATATCCTTATCTTATGTCTACGAATTATTCTTTTAAGTTAATGCTAGAGGCAATAGATCTGAGCATCTAGAAATCACTTACCTGAAGCTTTGATATCTTTTTCGTCGGGGAGATTGCTGTATTGCATCAGGTTTTTATTGCCATCTATTACCATTAATTCTTTTGACGGTTTAAAACAGTTGCTTAATGGAGAGCGGCAGTGTTCTGGAGATTTATGGTGAATACCTAGCCAGTCACTAATAAGGTAATAATTATCTGAAGTTGAGAAGTGGGTGTTTATCACGCCGGTGTGGCGATATTGTGGATTAACATTATTGTTATACCAGATAAATAGAGGGATATTATAAGCATCTTTTCGTGGATTACTGACACCATGATGATAACGAATATTGCCATCTTTATCTAAACGTTGTAATCCATGATCTGAAAAATAGAGAATAGATGCTTTATTTCCTTTGATTTTGTTAATTATTTTTCTTATTAACTGATCTGTATAAGCTATTGAGCTATCATAGCAGTTGTCATCCTCATTTGAGGAGAAGGAAATTAGTTTATTGTCTGGAAATCGGTTACAGGATGGTTCATGACTGCCGTAGATATGCATGATGATAAGTTTTTTACCTTTCTGTTCTAGTGTGTCATCTAAATAGGGTAGTAACTCTTCATCATATCCAATATATTTATTCCATTTTTGATTATCAGACATATTAGAAATAGCTGTGATCAGACTGTTACTTTTCCCGGCTTTCCCTTGGTTACTTATCCAGATTGTTTTAAATCTGGCATCTTTAGCTAATGATATAATATTGTCGGCATAGTGCGTTTTATTTCTAAGCTGATATAAGGTGATGTTAGAAAGTGAAATAGGTACGGATAATATAGTCACTGGTGCTGGAGAAATAGCTTGATTAAATATCAGCATATTTTCTCGCATCATGTCCAACGTTGGTGTTGTAGTTTTATCATAACCGTACAGGGACATATGGTCTCTTCTTGCTGATTCTCCTATCAGTAATATATAAAGATCAATATCCTTGTCTTCTTGTATATAATTGAAATTTACTCTAACAGATCCGATTTTCCTGATTTGTTGATTTTCGTATATTGCCCTTACCATTGCTGATGAGTTATAGAATGGTGTTCCCATTAAAAAGTGTTCTGACAAAATAATTTTCCCGGAATGTTTTTTTCCTGAAATATAATAATCAATAGGTACTAATAGGCAGGCAAAGAACAAAGCCCATACACTGGATTTAAGTAATCGGTTATCTATATTTTTTGAGAGCCATCGAATAGATAAGAAATATATTAACAGCATGAAAATAAAGAAGAATACATAGTATTTATTGTAAGACAACATACCTACAGCTTCATTGCTATTCGTATTGATAAAAGTATTTGCAATAGTTGAGGAAAAACTTATCTGGTGTTCGTTGGAGAAAAAAAATGATGTGGATGTATTGATCGACCATAATAAAGAGGTAAGTACAACTAAAGGTTTAAAATATTTTAAATGATAGAAAAAAGCGTTAGTACCTGCTAGCAAGAAACCCAATAATACTATTTTTAACTTATACTCATTAGTCATATTGCCAATGAAAATTATTGGCAATATAGCGAGGACGAAGACAATAAGAATAGACCATTTATTTCGCATATTGGTTAATAATGTTAGGTAGCGAATTGAAATAAAAAGTTAATCATTAACCTAAGAATAAAACAAGAGCTTAATTTGTGAAATAGCTCTGAATTTGGAATGCTTCTTAATAAAACAACCTCTCCCGAAGGAGAGGTTGGGTATAAAATCGTATTAGTGTGTTTTTCCTTGAGCGATACCAAGCCCTGTTTGTGATCGAATAAACTGATTTCTAAATTGTTCTCTTTCTTGTATACCTTGTAGTGAATTATCGGTAATGGAAAATAGCCATGAACCAGTGAAAGCGACAATCATTGAGAATAGTGCTGGATACTCGTAAGGATAAATTGGTTTTTCATGGCCGAGAATGCTAACCCAAATTGTTGGACCGAGAATCATCAGAACCACAGCTGTGATTAACCCAAGCCACCCTCCGGTTAATGCACCTCGGGTTGTAAGTTTACGCCAGTACATAGACAACAGAATGATTGGAAAATTACAGCTTGCAGCAATAGAAAATGCCAATCCAACCATGAAGGCGATGTTCTGATTCTCAAATAAAATACCTAATCCGATTGCGACAAACCCAAGTATCACAACAGTAATTTTTGATACATTTAATTCATCTCGTTCATTGACTTTACCGTGTTTAATGACATTTGCGTACAAGTCATGTGATACAGCTGATGCACCAGCCAGTGTCAGACCAGCTACAACGGCTAGAATAGTGGCAAAAGCTACTGCGGAGATAAAGCCAAGGAATAAATTACCTCCAACTGCACTAGCAAGGTGAACTGCCGCCATGTTAGTACCACCGATAAGAGCACCTGTGGCATCTTTGAATGAAAGGTTTGGGCTAACGAGTAAAATAGCGCCGAAGCCGATGATAAAAGTCAGAATGTAAAAATAGCCTATGAAACCAGTAGCATAAAAAACACTTTTCCGTGCTTCTTTGGCATCATTTACGGTAAAGAAGCGCATAATAATATGAGGTAAGCCAGCAGTACCAAACATCAACGCAAGGCCCAGAGAGAGTGCAGAGATCGGATCAGAAACTAATCCTCCAGGACTCATGATAGCTTCTCCCTTTGAATGAACGGCAACAGCTTCTTTGAACAGTGTGTTGAAATTGAAGTTGACTGCTTTCATGACCATAAGAGCCATAAAGGTGGCGCCAGCCAGCAATAGAATGGCTTTGATAATTTGCACCCAAGTAGTAGCCAACATTCCGCCAAACAGAACATAAAACACCATTAGGATGCCAACCAATACGACTGCAATGTGGTAATCCAGACCAAAAAGTAATTCGATAAGCTTACCTGCTCCAACCATTTGAGCGATAAGATAAAGAGCAACAACAACCAGTGAGCCAATTGCAGATAATGTACGGATTGGACGTTGCTGTAACCGGTAAGAAGCAACATCTGCAAAAGTATAACGTCCAAGGTTTCTTAATCGCTCGGCAATCAGAAACAGAATAATGGGCCAGCCAATCAGGAAGCCTATAGAGTAAATCAGTCCATCGTAACCAGATGTATAGACTAGGGCGGAAATTCCAAGGAATGATGCTGCGGACATAAAATCACCTGCAATTGCCATTCCGTTTTGGAATCCAGTAATACGTCCGCCTGCGGTGTAATAATCGGTGCGGGAGCGTGTTCTTTTTGAAGCCCAGTAAGTGATATAGAGTGTGAAGCCAACGAACAGGATGAACATAATAATGGCTTGAATGTTGACCGGTTGCCTTTCTACGTTCCCAGAGATTGCGTTGGCCCAAGTGAGATTAGAAAATAGTAGTATGACTATCAGCAAAAATTTTTTCATTTTTTTACCTCACTGAGAATTTGTGAGGTAAGGGAATCAAACTCACTATTAGCTCTGATTACATATAGGCCGGTTAAGATGAATGAAATAACAATTAAGCCAATGCCAACTGGTATCCCACGGGTAATATGGGAGCCTGTGTAAAGGGGAGTACCTAGCCACTCGGGTGCAAATGCAATGATGAAAATAAAGCTGACATACAGAACCAATGTAATTATTGATAGCAACCATGCAAAACGGCCTCGTTTTTTAACTAATTCTTTGAAACGAGGGTTATTTTCAATCCCTTGGTAAATGGCGTCATTCATTAGAGTATATCCTCTTATATTTATTATATTAATTGATTACTGCCGCCTTGTGGCGGCATTGTCTGTCACGAAATACTCATTGTTTGTTTTTCTTCCAATAGTTTTTCTACTACTCCTGGATCTGCCAGTGTTGAAGTATCTCCCAAGTTACTAATATCGCCGGAGGCAATTTTGCGCAGGATGCGGCGCATAATTTTTCCTGAACGAGTTTTTGGTAAGGAATCTGTCCAGTGCAGGATATCTGGTGTAGCGATTGGGCCGATTTCTTTACGTACCCAATTACGGACTTCGGTATATAATTCTGGAGAAGGTTCCTCGCCGTGAATTAACGTGACGTAGGCATAAATTGCTTGCCCTTTGATGTTATGTGGGACACCTACGACAGCGGCTTCTGCAATTTTGGGATGAGAAACTAAAGCAGATTCAATTTCAGCAGTACCTAGACGATGACCAGAGATATTCAACACATCATCAACACGGCCAGTGATCCAATAATAGCCATCTTCATCACGGCGTGCGCCATCACCACTAAAGTACATGCCCTTAAAGGTGGAAAAATAGGTTTGTTCGAAACGATCATGATCGCCGAACAGTGAACGTGCTTGTCCTGGCCAGGAATCAGTAATAACCAGATTTCCTTCACAAGCACCTTCTAATGGCTCACCAAGATTGTCAACCAGTGCTGGTTGAACACCGAAAAAAGGTAAAGTTGCGGAACCTGCTTTTAGTTCGGTTGCTCCTGGTAGTGGCGTTATCATGAAGCCACCGGTTTCTGTCTGCCACCAGGTATCAACAATCGGGCATTTTTTATTACCAATTTTCTGGTAATACCATTCCCATGCTTCTGGGTTAATAGGTTCACCAACTGATCCCATAATACGTAGGGAAGTACGTTTCGTTCCTTCAATGGCTTTATCTCCCTCTGCCATCAGGGCACGAATCGCTGTTGGCGCTGTATACAGGATATTAACCTGATGTTTGTCAATAACCTGACTTAAACGGTTAGCTGAAGGATAGTTTGGTACACCTTCAAACATCAGAGTAATAGCACCACAGGAAAGTGGCCCATAGAGAAGATAACTATGCCCAGTAACCCAACCGACATCTGCTGTGCACCAATAGATTTCACCCGGATGATAGTCAAATACATATTTAAATGTTAGGGATGCATATACAAGGTAGCCCCCGGTCGTGTGCAACACGCCTTTAGGTTTACCTGTAGAGCCGGAGGTATAGAGAATAAATAGAGGGTCTTCTGCATTCATTTCTTCAACTGGACAGTCAGCACTAACGCCTGCTGTTAATTCGTGCCACCAAAGGTCTCGACCAGAATGCCAGTTACCAATATTTCCCGTGCGTTTGAAAACAATCACATTGGATACATTGACAACAGCTGTGTTACTTAATGCATCATCAACATTCTTTTTTAGAGGAATGGCACGTCCTGCTCTCAAACCCTCATCGGCGGTAATGACCAGTTTGGTATTTGAATCAATAATACGTCCAGATACTGCATCAGGAGAAAAACCTGCGAAAATAACAGAGTGGATAGCACCAATACGGGCACATGCCAACATAGCAACGGCAGCTTCTGGCACCATCGGCATATAAATAGCAACAACATCGCCTTTTTTAATACCTATATTTTTCAATGCATTAGAAAACTGGCATACATCATGATGTAGTTCACGATAGGTTACAGTTTTGGATTCTGTTGGATCATCGCCTTCCCAAATAATAGCGGTTTGATCTCCACGCTCTTTTAAATGACGATCGAGACAGTTTGCGCTTAGATTTAGTGTTCCATCTTCAAACCAGCGGATATTGATATGTCCGGGATCAAAAGAGGTATTCTTTACTTTGGTGTAGGGTTTAATCCAGTCAACGATTTTACCGTTTTCACCCCAGAACCTTTCGGGATCTTGCAGTGATAATTGGTAGTTTTGCTGATATTGTTGTTTATTCATCAGGGTATGTTCTGCAATGGTAGCAGGAATGGGATATTTCATTATTTGGGTCATATTATATTCTCCTTGCGAATGTTAATATTATGTCAAAACAAAGTTAACTAAAGTGTAAAGAGAATTTTTGTTTTTTTTTTGCGCGGAAGATCACGCAATAAAAAGAATATTTTTCACAATATTGTCATTTAGTGTGGCAGGTTTATTTAGGTTTAATCGCTAAGCAAAAATAGTAATTTAAAATCCTAATCCAATGATAATGTTAAATATAGATAAATTGGCTGATAAGTCACTGAAACACAGTTGCATGATAAAACCATAGTGAGACTATGGTTTTGATAATCATTTCCAATAATATTTAATTAACTATAATGATCATGTTGTTCACAGAGATGTGGACTTGGAATCATTCTTATATGACTGGAGTACATGATATGAGCTATTCATTACCTTCTCTTCCTTATTCTTATGACGCTCTGGAACCTCATTTTGATAAGCAGACGATGGAAATTCATCATACCAAGCATCATCAGACTTACGTTAATAATACCAATAGTGCTCTGGAGGCTTTCCCTGAGCTAGCAAAGCTTGATATTGATGATTTGATCCAGCAATTAGATAAGATACCAGCGGATAAACGTACTTTTGTACGTAACAATGCTGGTGGTCATTCTAACCACAGTCTGTTTTGGAAGGGACTGAAATTAGAAACAACGCTGAAAGGCCCATTGAAAGAAGCTATTGAACGTGATTTCGGTAGTGTTGATGTTTTTAAAGAAAAATTTGAGCAGGCGGCAGCTACCCGTTTTGGTTCTGGTTGGGCGTGGCTGGTACTGAAAGATGATGGTAAACTGGCGGTTGTTTCTACTGCTAATCAAGACAGCCCATTAATGGGTGAAGCTATTTCTGGTGCATCTGGCTATCCGATTATTGGTCTGGATGTTTGGGAACATGCTTATTACTTGCAGTATCAAAACCGTCGTCCTGACTACATCAAAGCGTTCTGGCATGTTGTTAACTGGGATGAAGCAGCAGACCGCTATCAGGCAAAAGTGAAATAACTTTCTAACCCATTTTCTCTTTTCTGCTATGCCGGCTGATATTACTGCCGGCATTTTTATTGGCTAAGGTATTGGTTTATGATGATGCCGGGCTGATTTCAATTTAAGGAAAGTGAATTATGCATTATCCGCAGGTATATACAGGCAAAATTGAAATATCAGAAAAACTGTCTGCCAGTGCAATTAACAAACGGATGGTTGATGGCCGCTTGCATCTGACTTGTCTCGGATTAGAAGGTGATGAACAGGCTGAAACTCGTTTCCACGGAGGCACTGATCGGGCGCTTTGTCATTATCCTCGAGAACACTATGATTTCTGGAAACGTCAATTTCCAGAGCAGGAAGATTTTTTTATTGCGCCGGAATTTGGTGAAAATATTTCTACAATTGGGCTGACTGAAGAAAATGTTTGTATAGGTGATATTTTCAGTTGGGGAGAGGCAATGATTCAGGTAACTCAGCCTCGTTCACCTTGTTATAAACTCAATTCTCATTCCGGTATCAGCAATTTTTCTGTCATTATGCAGGAGAGTGGCCGTTGTGGCTGGCTTTATAGAGTCATTGCTTCGGGAAATATCAGCCCGGATGAGCCTCTTGTTCTTGTTTCTCGTAATAGCGATGTTTCAGTTAAAGAAGCGATAGCTATTGCTTTTAATATGCCATTTGATGAAGAGCAGTATCGGCGTTTAATGAGCGCAGCCGCGCTTTCTGCCAGTTGGAGCTTTACTATGCAAAAAAGGGTAAGGTTTGGAAAGATTGAAGATTTTAATCGCAGGTTGTTTGGGAAATAATAAAATGTGCACGTGGTAAACGTGCACATTGATTGCTGACTTTTGGCATCTCGACTGTTACCACCAGATTTTCATCAATAAAAAAATTTGTACTGGCAGTTTTAAATACCTTTTCATCGAATTTTGTTACTACCAAATGGTTTAACTTTGTGATTTAGCGCTTTTTATTTATTTCACAGAGCCTGACTTGCTCAGGTTAGATCATGTGGACTATCGTTTTTCATGGTATTTAGAAGCAAGGGGGGAGGCTTGTCATGAAAAAACAGGGTAAAAGCTTTAATCAATAAAGATAAAAATAAGTGATTAATGATTTTTTTATCAGGGGTATATTCACATAACAGGTGTAAAATCGTTAATCGGGAAGTAAACATGTTCGTATTCTCTTAAATAATTCATTCGGTGTTTTCCCTCCCCGTATTTTTCGGGGCCGATTATTTAATCAGTTTACTACAAAGCGGAAATATGCCTATCGATATCGATAGGCTGATCGCCGGGATTAAGCTTTGATGAAGACTTATTTGCTGACCTCAGCGGCCAACAATGTGCCATTTGATGACGGTGAACAGGGGTGAATGAAACATCAGAGCATTATCTGAAAGTCTCATACACCAGATTTGGTAATAACTCTTTAGATTCTATAGGGATGTAACTTTATGAAAGTTAATAATTATAAGAAAAGCGCAATATCAATCGGAATCGCTTCATTTCTTATCGGCTTGTCTAATACCGCATGGAGTTGGGATAGGTTAGATAATGAACAAATCAAACCTAATACTACTTATAATGACGCTGATCTCACCTTAGATAACCAGACAAAAACACAAGGGATTAAGATTACAGGCGATACTATCTTCAGAATACAAGGGGATAGTCAGGCCACCGATACGGTGGTTGAAGACAACTCTCATATTCAGATGAGCCAATTTGGCTATAACAATACTCTGGGTAATCCCGTTATCCAGAACACGACTGTCAATGGTCGCGGAAGAATCGATATGGGTGCGGGTTCAGTCTCATTCGGGCAGTTATTTATTGGCAAAGATGCTGAATTATCCATTGATAATAATGACATGTATTTTACCAACGTTTCCGTTAACTCCCCGGTTCCCGCAGGAAATGTCTATATCGAAAACCTGACACTTGCTGGAGTTGCGGATATTGCCTCAGCATGGACGGGCGACGGTGAAGATGGGGATGCTCCACTACCTGAAAAACCTGGCCCTGTACTGGTGACTCGCATTGATAATCTGACAATGCAACTTGGTAGTAAATTAAAAATGGAAGCATATGCTTCCGGTGTGCAGTTTAACCGTCTCGAGTTAAAAAATCTCTCCGGCGAAGGTAATTTTTATCTGACTACCAGTCTGGCTGATGGCCTTAGCGACAAAATATATGTATCAGAACGTGCTTCCGGTAAGTTTGGTTTACAGGTAAATGATAGCGGTCGGGAAGTCGTTAATCCAAAAAACGTCCAGTTGGTCTATATCAACAGCGGTGATGCGCACTTTAATTTACTGAATAATGGCGGGATTGTCGAAGCAGGTGTCTGGCAATACAAACTGCATAACAAAACAGAGAACGGACATACTGAATGGTACCTGGTGGGCGGAAAACTAGGGGAATTGGCACCACAGGAGACGAATACGCCATCTGATACAAATACAGATACACTACTAGGAAACAATAGCGCACCTTTAACACCATCTGTTGTTCCACATCCTGTACTGAGTAACAGCGCATGTGCAGTCATTAACATGGCAACGGCTCCATGGTATATCCTCGAAACGGAAACCAGCACCCTGCGCCAAAGAATGGGCGATTTGCGCCGCAATGATGGAAGTATAGGAGTATGGACTCGTTATCTGAGTGATAATTCTCGCCTGAACGACAAACGTTACAGCGCGTTCCATTCAAATTTAAACGGTATGCAGCTCGGTGCAGATAAAAAAACAGAATTTAGTAACGGAACTTTATTGCTTGGCGTTTTTACATCTTACAGCAAGAGCAACATCAAATCAGACAATACAAATAATGGAAATATCCGAAGTTATGGTGGTGGGGTTTACACCACATGGTTCGATAATTCTGGTTTATACATGGACACTCTGTTGAAAGCGAACCACCTCAGCAATGAGGTACGTACAAACATGAACAGCGGTAACAGCGTCAAAGGAAATTATAGCCAGAATACGATCACCGCATCAACGGAGGCAGGATATTCCATCAAGTTAACGGATGCGTTCAGTCTGACACCTTACGGTAAAGTAGCTTATTCCCGTACAGGAAAGGCTGACTACTCACTGGATAATGGCATGGAAGCAAATGTCCATGCGGCCAACAGTTTACGGGGTGAGGTTGGTACGTTGCTGGAAAGTGAATTCAGTATTGCGGAACACAGCGTCAGACCTTACGCGAAAACCGCAGTATCCCGTGAGTTTATCAAGAATAATGAGATAGAAATCAACAACGTTTCATTCGACAGTAACTATTCTGGCAACGTCGGTAAGTATGGTCTCGGTGTAACTGCAGACGTGGGAGGTAACGCATCGGTTTATACTGAAGTTAACTATCAGAAAGGTAACAAGGTAGAAACTCCGATCTATGCAACAGCGGGATTCAGAGTCAGTTTTTAAAACAGGTGAATGCCAGGAGTTGTCTTCACCGGGATTCACATTAATCCTAACACCCGCTGTAAAAACGTCCTGATGCCTCTCAGGGCGTTTTTAACAAACAACAGGAGAGAACAAAGATTTTGAGTGCTCTGATCTGGAATTCCAATTACAGGCCAGACGGAATTTTCGGCGGTTTGAGCGTGGAACCTCTAAGAAGATACATCTTGTTTTTAAATGGGTTTATCGGCAGCTTGAAATGTGCACGTGGTAAACGTGCACATTTATCTCTATCAAGGGTGGGCTATAAAGCCAATAGCTTCATACACTTTATCTAGTGTAATTTGGGCACGGGCTTTTGCCTTGGCTGCACCTTCTGCCATGATTTTATTCAGTAGAGCCTCATCATTGCGGAAATGATAGAAACGCTCCTGTAATTCAGTCAACATACCGGAAACTGCATCAGCTACAGCACTTTTTAAATGACCATACATTTGGCCTTCAAATTCAGCTTCCAGTTCAGGAATGGTTTTACCAGTAACGCCTGCTAAGATATCCAATAAGTTAGAAACACCTGGTTTTTGTTCCAGATTGTAACGAACGCGAGGGGGTTCTTCCGAATCTGTAACTGCACGCTTGATCTTTTTAGCAGCTGATTTTGGATCTTCCAACAGGGCGATAACATTATTGCGGTTATCGTCTGACTTGGACATTTTCTTTTCTGGGTCTTGCAGAGCCATAACACGAGCGCCACCTGTTGGGATAAATGGCTCTGGTACAGTGAATATATCGCCATAGATAGCGTTAAATCGCTGAGCGATATCACGACTCAGTTCAAGGTGCTGTTTCTGATCAATACCTACCGGAACTTGGTTTGTTTGATATACCAAAATATCCGCAGCCATCAGTACTGGATAATCAAACAGACCTGCGTTAATGTTTTCGGCATGACGAGCTGATTTGTCTTTGAACTGAGTCATACGGCTGAGTTCACCGAAATAGGTATAGCAGTTCAGAACCCAGCTTAATTGAGCATGTTGTGGTACATGGGACTGAACAAAAATGGTGCTTTTCTTCGGATCAATACCACAAGCCAGGTAGAGTGCCAATGTATCCAGAGTGCGTTTTCTCAATTCTTTTGGGTCTTGGCGGACAGTGATTGCATGTTGGTCGACGATGCAATAGATGCAGTCATAATCATCCTGCATTTTAACCCACTGACGTAACGCCCCCATATAGTTACCGATGGTTAATTCACCGGAAGGTTGTGCGCCGCTGAATACAATAGGTTTTTGGGAGTTTGGTTTTTCAGATACAGTGGGTTCACTCATTTTATTATGCTTCCTGAAGTTTCAAAGATGGGAGTCCAATTGTGGATAGCAGATCCGAGAAATTCGTTAATAGGTAGTCTGGATTGCTTAATTCAATAGATTCACCGTAGTTATATCCATAGGTTAAACCAACACAAGGGCAACCTGCCGCTTGCGCCGCTAAAATATCATTACGAGAATCACCGACAAAGAGCAATTCTTCCTTACGTAGTCCGAATGTGCCCATTGTTAGATAAATAGGTGCTGGGTGTGGCTTTTTCTCTTTAACATCGTCACCACCTAGTACCAATGAAAAATATTCACTGATGCCTAAAGAGGCCAGCAGAGGGGCAATAAAAGCGGTGGGTTTATTGGTGATGATACCCATTGGCAGGTTGTGTTTTGCCAATTCTTTTAATGTGGTTTTGACTGCCGGGAACAACTGACTACCTGTTGTTACGGTTGTTTCATAGAAATGGTCAAACAGCTCACGGGTTTCTTTATGCAATTGTGCAGTCAAGTTGACTTTAGCCCATGTCAGTGCACGTTCGACCATAATGTCTGCACCGTTACCGATCCAAACAGCAACTCGCTCTTTTCCCGCTGTGGGAAAACCTTTAGCTAACAGTGCCTGATCCAGTGCATCGGCTAGACCACCGGCGCTGTCTACTAATGTACCATCTAGATCAAAGGCGATAGCACGGATACCTTTTAATACCTTATTTGCCATGAGATACCTTTGACAATTCACTACGCATATTATCAATTACTGTTTTGTAATCTGGCTGACTGAAGATGGCTGAGCCAGCAACGAACATATCTGCACCAGCGGTTGCTGCCGCTGCAATATTGCTAGCCTTAATACCACCGTCTACTTCAAGACGAATGTCATAACCGCTTTTATCGATGATTTTACGAACCTGACGTAGCTTATCCAGTGTTCCAGGAATGAAAGATTGGCCACCAAAACCAGGATTTACCGACATCAACAGAATAATATCTAGTTTATCCAGGATATAATCAAGATAACTTAATGGAGTTGCAGGATTGAATACCAGACCTGCTTTACAGCCATGTTCTTTGATAAGTTGTAGACTACGGTCAATATGCTCACTAGTTTCTGGGTGGAAGGTAATGTAAGTGGCTCCTGCCTTGGCGAAATCAGGGATAATGCGATCAACCGGTTTTACCATCAGATGAACATCAATTGGTGCAGTAATGCCATAATTTCGTAGAGCCTGGCAGACCATAGGCCCGATAGTCAGGTTAGGAACATAATGATTATCCATGACATCAAAGTGAACGACGTCAGCACCTGCTGCCAGTACCTTAGCGGTATCTTCACCCAACCGCGCAAAATCCGCAGATAAAATGGATGGGGCAATTAGAAAATCTTTCATTATCTTCTCCAAATCGTTTCTATCATCCCTTAATTGCAAGGCAAAAAGGGGGTGGATAACAGTCAGCGATATAATGCTAAAAGTTCGTCTACTTTACTGCGAGCAAGAATATTCCTGCTGATAGTACGACGTGCTTTGACAATATGAAGTGAAGCCTGGTAGTACCATTCTCGGGTCATTGGCGTATCGTGGTTGGATATCAAAACAGGAATCGCACG
Organism: Photorhabdus heterorhabditis; assembly: GCF_001280945.1. Lineage (NCBI taxonomy): Bacteria > Pseudomonadati > Pseudomonadota > Gammaproteobacteria > Enterobacterales > Morganellaceae > Photorhabdus > Photorhabdus heterorhabditis. The sequence goes on from NZ_LJCS01000025.1 coordinate 13,558, forward strand.
TTCTGATGATAACTTAAATGCAATATGCGCCAGATTTTCCTGATCAGTAATGTTAAAGCTGTTGGTGTGATACGCCGTAAAGTTTGCGGTTGCTGATAAAGGAGCATAAGGAGGGTCGCAATAGATAACTGAACCTTTCCGTGCTTTATTCAAGGTGTATTGATAGTGCTCACAGATAAAAGTCGCATTTTGGGCTTTTTCAGCAAACCAATATAATTCATCTTCAGGAAAGTAGGGTTTTTTATAACGACCAAATGGTACGTTAAACTTACCATGAGAATTATAACGGCAGAGGCCGTTGTAACAATGGCGATTGAGATAAAGGAATAACACGCTGCGGTGAAACGGGTCAGTGCTTTGGTTAAATTGTTCCCGTAACTGATAAAAATGTTCGGCTGTGTTGTATTCTTGGGTAAACAGAGGGCGCGTATGAACGATAAACTCATTAGCCCTTAATTTTACTGTGTTGTACAGATTAATCAGGTCACTGTTGATATCAGCGAGGATGTAAGAATCGTAGTCTGTGTTCAGAAAGACAGAACCTGCGCCAACAAATGGCTCTATCAGACAACTACCGGCTGGCAGATGACGTCTGATGTCATCTACCAACGGGTATTTTCCACCGGCCCATTTTAAGAAAGCGCGTTTTTTTTTCATGCTGTCAATTAATTACTCAATCATTCCAGAGCCGCAGATTGTACTCTGTTTAGGACAGCATATCAGCGCCTAATAAATATTGTTTTATTTTCTCAGGTCTTGTTGCACTTGCTGCATTGTTCTGACCCAAGGTTTCTTTGCCTGAATTTCAGCCGGTAGAGATGAAACAGCCTGCTTCGCTTCAGAAACGGAATTGTAATCACCGTGAATCAAGACAAACCAGGTTTTTCCATTACGTTTAGTTTCGTAAACTTTGTAGTGGATGAGGTTATGCTTTTTAGCAAAAGCGGTCAGGGTATCTGAACGGCTGGCACTACTTAATTGCAAAGTGTAGTGGCTTACCGGGGTTTTCAGCAGATTATTGCCAGTGTTGGTCACATTATTTTTACTGTTAGTGTGACTTGTTGATGGTTTTGATTTAGCCGATTCCTCTGGTTTCAGTGGACGGATATTTTCCGGTTTCTGTTGTACCTCAGGTGGCGGTGTTACTGTTTGCGGTTGTTGGGTTTGATTCAGATTCTGCACCGCATGGTTTATATTACTTTGTTGCTGAATCAAAGCATCAGGAATCTTTCCTGATAATTCAATTCGTTGACTTTCGCCATTGTTAACTTGGTGCTGTTGAGGTTGTGTTGGAGTACCACTGACAGGAGGAATATTAATTTCCTGTGACCTGTTAATTGTATCTGAGGTGGTATTCTCTGATGTTACGGATTGATGGTTATCATCCTTGGATGGTGAACCCGATAAATCAATATTTTTCTCTGCAACATTTGGTGATTGCTGTTTTTCATGTTCAGTTGGCGCTTTTAAAGCAGAGCTGATAGCTATAATCAGTAGTAGCAGTACTAAAATCCCAATACCGAGCATCATTTGCTGGCGCGAGATTGCAAACTTGGGTTTGTTTAATTGCTGACGTGATCGTGAAGGGCGGCGATCTGAGGTATCTGGTTTAAACTCACTATCTGCCCTTTGCTCGTTTTTTGATTTGAATTCGTCCATATGCCCTCCAAACAGAGCTAATACTGCCAATTGCAATTAAAATCGGTCCGGTAGGTTGATCTAACTAGAATAAAAATTCGTCATTAAAGTAGCTACTTTATGACACAACAACCAGATGTATGCAAAAAAACATTTAATTTATTGATAATTACACATTCTCGGATGGTAAACACTGATGAATAGCTTCAAGAACACAATCATGTCCAATATCTGAGCATAGACCAGCTTTGCCAATTGCAGTTGGAAGAATCAGACGTAATTTCCCTGCTATAACTTTTTTATCTCTCATCATATGTGGAAGATAGGTTTCCGGCGGCATGTTTTGTGGCCCGTGTACAGGTAGATTTGCCCTTCTCAGCAATCGGATAATGCGTTGAGTGTCTTGCTCAGAGAAATTCCCTGCGAGCTGGGCTGTTTTTGCCGCCATAACCATTCCTGCAGCAACAGCTTCTCCATGTAGCCAGATGCCATATCCCATTTCTGTTTCAATTGCGTGACCAAATGTATGACCAAGATTCAGCAGGGCACGCAGGCCGCTTAATTCTTTTTCATCTGCGGCGACAACTTCTGCTTTTAATTCGCAGCAGCGACGGATGCAGTAAGCCATTGCTTTGTTGTCGAGAGCCAGCAGTTTATCCATATTATCTTCAAGCCAGCTGAAAAACTCACTGTCGAGAATGATGCCGTACTTAATGACCTCAGCCAGACCAGAAGAGAGTTCGCGGGCTGGAAGCGTTTGCAGGCAATTGAGATCGACCATCACAGAAACGGGCTGATAGAACGCGCCTATCATATTTTTGCCGAGAGGATGATTTACTGCGGTTTTTCCTCCAACAGAAGAATCAACCTGAGCGAGAAGAGTGGTAGGGACCTGAATAAAACGGACACCACGTTGATAACAGGCAGCGGCAAAACCGGTCAAATCACCGATTACGCCGCCGCCGAGAGCGATAAGTGTTGTATCTCGACCGTGGTTATTTTCCAGCAGAGCAGAGAATACATCGTCTAATATGGAAAGAGATTTGTACTGTTCACCATCAGGCAGAATAATTTCATCTACCCGAACCCCGGCTTGTTGCAAAGTGGCTTTTACTTTTGCCAAATACAGTGGAGCCAGCGTTTGATTCGTCACCAGCATAACTTGCTGGTCTGCTTCTAGTGGTGCAAAAGCAGAAGGATCATCGAACAATCCTTGTGCAATGGTAATCGGGTAGCTACGCTCCCCTAAAGTAACAATTATCTTTTCCATAGCAGCTTTAGCCTTAATTATTTATCGCTGTACAGACTTGCCTAAATCAGTTTTTTTCCAGTAACTCGATGATTTGGTTAGCAACAACTTTCGCGCTTTGCTCATCGGTACGGATAGTGACATCAGCAATTTCCTCATACAGAGGATTACGTTCGTCCGCTAAATTTTCTAAAACTTCACGTGCTGGTGCATCAACTTGAAGTAAAGGACGTTTTTTATCGCGCTGGGTGCGTGCTAGCTGTTTTTCAATGGTGGTTTCCAGGTAGACTACGACACCACGGGCAGACAGACGATTTCGGGTTTCTCTGGATTTTACAGAGCCTCCACCAGTCGCCAGTACAATGCCTTGTTTTTCAGTGAGTTCGTTAATCACTTTTTCTTCGCGTTCGCGGAAGCCTTCTTCGCCTTCCACATCGAATACCCAGCCCACGTCAGCTCCGGTACGTCGCTCAATTTCTTGATCGGAGTCGTAAAACTCCATATTGAGTTGCTGAGCTAACTGACGACCAATAGTGCTTTTGCCGGCACCCATAGGCCCAACCAGAAAGATATTACGTTTCTCTGCCATGTTTTTGGTATTACTAAGACTATTCGTTAATGATAACCCGCCCCGCTAATCAAATCAGCAGCGGGACCTAAACTGAAACCTCATGAGCGGTAATGTGAGATCAGATGATGAAATTATCTCAGTTCACCAGCCAGTTTTGCAACTATATAAATCAATGATGAGCTTCCTGTAGCAGAAGCTCTAGTTTTATTGGCTTATTATTGTGATGTTAACCCGACCGCTCAATTAGCTAACCCTTGTATGCTAAATCGGACTCAGCGTCAAATCTATAAACAGGGTTAGCTGAAAAAATCTGCGCATGATCATACTGAATAGCCGTTTTTTTATTTTCAATTCATTGATATAACTGTTTTATTATTTTTTGTGGTTAAATATCCATCAGTTGAGGTGTGATAAATATTATCAGCTCTCGACGGCTGTGTTTATGACCTTTCTGATCAAATAGTGAACCGAGCAGAGGAATGTCTGATAGATAGGGGACTTTCTGAGTTTTCTCACCTTTTTTTTGTTGGAAAATCCCACCGAGAATAAGTGTTTCACCATTTTTTACAGTGACTTGAGTCATTATTTCCTGTTTGTCGATGGTCAGGTTTTCACCTCCTCCCTGACTTATTGAGATTCCTGGCATATTTTGACTAATTTTTAGAGAGAGTCTGATTTTGTCTTTTCTGAGTATATGAGGGGTGACTTCCATTCCCAGTACAGCTTCTTTAAATTGCACGGTACTTTTATCTTTTTCCTGACTGACATAGGGGATATCCGAGCCTTGCTTAATGCTGGCTAACTGTTGATGTGAGGCTGTCAGTCTTGGGCTAGCGATGATATCCAGTTGATTTTCTTGTTCCAGGGCGCTGAGTTCTAGTTCCAGTAAGCTGGTGTGAATACGGGCAATATTGAGCGAAAATCGATGCATATTGTCGTTGGCTGTTTGGTTGATATTGAGGCGATTTATACCTGTTGATGTATTAAGCTGTTCTCCTATCGGCATTCCCCAATAAATTCCCAGTTCATGCAGTGCTTCTCTGCTACTGGTCACGATATGTGCAGTAATCTGCACTTGCTGCTGTGGAGTATCTATTTCTTTCAGCCAACTTTTTATCTGCGCGATTGCGATGGGAGTATCTTGTAAAATTAGGCTGTTAGTTTCAGGATCAAAATCGGCTTTACCCTCTTTTGTCATGAGTGCCGGTATATTTTGTCTGAGATTAAGGGCAATTCTTTCTGCATCTGCATATTGTAATGCTGTTGCAAGGTACTGAATTTCAGTCTCATAGACTGACTGAGTAATTAGCTCAATGGGTTGTTCTTCTGCCTCTGTTATGGGGGGAGCAAAAGGATTTCTTATCTCTGCAACACAAATAACAGGCAGAAAAATCATAAATAGAATAAATTTCTTAGTCATAAAGTTCCTCATGTGAGGTTTCTGACAAGGTCATTTTGACATTTAGAGACTCGCCTGACGGCGAAATAGAAAACTGTTTGATTAGCAGCGGTGGATATAACGCTTGTAATGCACTAAGAAAATCCAACATTTGTTCGTAGTTTAAATAAATCATTATTTGCCAGAGTGTTTTTTCTCCTTCTTTCTTACGCTGCCATTCAAGAACTTGCACACCAGAATTCATCAATGGTTGTTGCAGTTGTTTTACTGCGGAAATTTTCACGGTACTTTGTGATGACTTACTAAGTTCATGTTCTATTTGGTTTATGTGTTGTTGTATATTTTCCAATAAAGGTAACTGATTTAGTCGGTCATTAGTTGATTTTGTATTAATTTCCTGGGCTGCTATTTTCTGTGTCAGGTTTATTTCCTGTTCAGTTCTCTCTTGCCAGAAGAAAAAATAAAACAGAATTAGAAATGGGGTAATGATAGTTTGCTGCCAAATAAAGAGTAACCAGACTGGTTTGGCAAACCACCATAAATTATCACTTTTTATCATTGGGTATCTCCGCCTGCCAGTTAGCGTCAATAGTAAATTGCCTGATTTGTTGCTCGGTTGTGGTCATTTTTTTTAGTTGAATTTCAGAAAGTTGTTCGTTGTTTTCAAGATTATCCAGTAGAGATGTCATACTGGAATAATCCAGACTATTAGCAACGAGTTTCAATTGACCTGCATGGTCATCGAAAGCTGTCAGCCAACTCCCTTCCGGAAGCAAATCCGGTAGTTGATTAAATAATTTCAAATGCTGCTGATTCTGTTTCAGCCGTGTTTGTTGTTGCTTTAATTTATAGGCCAGTTTGTTGTGAAGATTGAACGCTTCTTCTGTCTGAGTTATCTGTTGTTGCAAATGTAATTGCTGCTGGTTGAGTTGTTGCAGTTGCCTTTGATGCTGGTTAATTGTTTCCTGTTGTTTAAAAGAGATCCAAATAAATACGATTAGCCACAACATCAATTGCAGTAAGAGAAGAACAACCCACCAGCGATAGCGATGTTTCAGCCGTGTTTGTCGCCAGGGTAGAAAATTAACTTGATACATTATTTATCATCCGGTCTGAGTGCTAAACCACCGGCTATCACATACTCCATTAGTTGAATTGGAAGCGGGGGATGATAGTGACGGAATGCTGCCAGCATGTCCCAAGAGCAGGTTCCTTCAGGTAGAGCTTCCTGCTGGAAGCTGCTGTAATAAATATTTTTTTCAGTAATGGATGAGGCCGGTAATTGGCTAATAACCTGTTGTGGAGAGACAACAGTATTTGCTGATACCAAATCATAGGCAAAAGGTGCATTAGCCGGAGATACCCATAACCAACCGGATTGTTGCCTATGTAATAACCAGCTATCAATTGGCACGCCAGAATATTGCGCCATATAGCGAAGTGCGCAGGGAGCAATGTCAATGGCATCTGGGCATATTCCTGCTTGTGCAAGACATTGTAGCCAGAGGTCTAGGTCTTTCTGGCGAGCTGCGCTGATATAGGCATTTTGCTCAATAATACGATAATCCAATGTCAATTCACGGGTGTTAAAGGGAAATTGTTTTTCGGCACTGGCATTGATAAACCAACCTTGTTCCGGCTCTTTAAGACTAATATCTGAAGGTAAAATCAGATTCCGCTGCAACGTTTGCTGTACAGGTAAGGCGAGTCTGAAACTGATTTTTTTAGGTAATTTCTGCCGCCATTGATTTAAAATATCACGTAATATTTCTGGTCGTTGTAAACGACCTTCTGGCATAACCACATCAGGTAAAAGATATTGCCAGCAATGGCGAAGCTGCCAACCATCACGGCGTTTTATGGCTGCGACGGCACGAACGATGCCATTTTGGATGTCCAATCCGACATACCACTTTGGTGAGTACATATTGGTGATCTCCATATCAGTAATTTTAATAAAAGACCATATTCAAGGTGCTGTGTAACCTTTATACTACGCGCCGATTGTTTATAAACCACCCAACTAACGTGGCATGGGAAATTTCAGGTGAAGTTCGTAAAGTATTTTCTAATCCTTGTTGTGTGTTGCATTTTTCTGGGAACGGTCTCGATTTTTGGTATGTACAAATATATCGAGCCTCAGCTACCAGATGTGGCGACATTAAAAGATGTTCGATTACAGACACCAATGCAGGTGTTCAGTGCGGATGGGGAGCTTATTGCTCAGTATGGTGAAAAGCGCCGTATGCCTCTTACACTGTCCGAAATTCCACCGATTATGGTGAAAGCATTCATTGCAACGGAGGACAGTCGTTTCTATGAACACCACGGCGTTGACCCTGTAGGAATTATCCGGGCTGCATCTGTAGCGCTGAGTTCAGGACGTGCTTCTCAGGGGGCAAGTACTATTACTCAGCAACTAGCGAGAAATTTCTTTCTTAGTCCTGAGAAAACGTTGACGCGTAAAATCAAGGAAGTTTTTCTCGCTATCAGGATTGAGCAGTTACTGAATAAAGATGAGATCCTCGAACTCTATCTTAATAAAATTTATCTTGGTTATCGGGCTTATGGTGTTGGAGCTGCGGCTCAGGTTTATTTTGGTAAGAATGTCAATGAGTTGACTCTGAGCGAGATCGCCATGATTGCCGGTTTGCCAAAGGCACCTTCTACTTTTAACCCGCTTTATTCTTATGGCCGGGCAATTAATCGCCGGAATGTGGTTTTAGGTCGTATGTTCGATCAGGGTTACATTACTCAGCAGCAATATAATCAAGCCAGAAGTGAAAAGCTGGTGGCTAATTACCATGCTCCTCAAATTGCTTTTTCTGCTCCATATTTATCTGAGATGGTGCGTCAGAACATGATTGAGCGCTATGGTGAGAATGCTTATACCGACGGTTATAGAGTTTACACTACCATTACCCGTAAACTTCAGTTGGCCGCTGTAGAGGCGGCTCGTAATAACGTCATTGATTATGATGTCCGTCATGGTTATCGTGGGGCGCAGGAAGTTTTATGGAAAGTGGGTGAACCAGCTTGGGCTCAGGAGCAAATCCTCAAGAAGCTTAAGACGCTGCCAAATTATGACCCGTTAATGCCAGCAGTGGTGACCAGAGCAGGTACTGATCAGGCAACAGTGATGTTAGCTGATGGCAGTAATGTAGAATTACCAATGGCTGGTGTTCGTTGGGCCAGAAAGTTCAGATCTGATAGTACGCAGGGTGCTGTTCCTCGTAATGTGAGTGAAGTGGTTCAGGCGGGTGAACAGGTTTGGGTACGGAAAGTAAAAGATATTTGGTGGCTGGCACAGATACCGGAAGTTAATGTTGCTCTAGTTTCTATTGATCCTAATGATGGCGCTGTGAAGGCGCTGGTGGGTGGGTTTGATTTCAACTTGAGTAAATTTAACCGGGTCACTCAATCATTACGTCAGATTGGTTCCAATATTAAACCGTTTCTTTATGCGGCAGCAATGGATAAAGGGCTGACGCTGGCCTCTTTGCTCAATGACCTGCCAATCAGCCGCTGGGATGCGGGAGCGGGTACCGATTGGCGTCCGAAAAACTCACCACCAACTTACGTTGGGCCAATTCGTTTGCGTCAAGGGTTAGGGCAATCGAAGAATGTCGTGATGGTTCGGGCAATGCGGGCAATGGGGGTTGATTATGCTGCGGACTACCTACAACGATTTGGCTTCCCAGGGAAAAATATTGTTCGTACAGAATCTTTGGCTTTGGGGTCCCCATCGTTTACACCAATGCAGGTGGTACGTGGATATTCGGTGATGTCTAATGGTGGCTATCTGATTGATCCCTACTTCATTACTAAGATTGAAAATGAGGATGGAAATATTCTGTTTGAGACCAAACCTAAGATTGCATGTCTACAATGCGATATTCCAGTGATTTATGGTGATACTGCACGTTCAATCGAACTTTCTGAAAACTCGATTGAAAATGTCGCTCAATCTCACGTTAGCCAACAGGAGATATTGCCGTTACCTGAATTGGAAAAAGTGCCGGTAATTGATGGTAATGGAAATGAGCAAAAATATGCTCCTCATGTTATCAGTACTCCTCTAGCGTTTTTGATCCATGATGCTCTGAATACCAATATTTTTGGTGAACCGGGTTGGACTGGTACGGGTTGGCGTGCCTCACGTGATCTGAAACGTCGTGATATTGGTGGTAAAACGGGTACAACTAACAGTTCAAAAGATGCTTGGTTCTCAGGTTATGGGCCGGATATTGTGACAACCGTCTGGATTGGTTTTGATGACCACCGTAGAAGCCTTGGCCGTACTGCCGCCAGTGGTGGTGAGGCGGGAGCGAAGAGCGCACAGCCAATTTGGGATGACTTTATGAAAGTGGCGCTGGAGGGGGTTCCTGAAAAAGACATAGCGCCTCCGCAGGGCATTGTTTCTGTCGTGATAGATCGTAGGACAGGTAAACTTGCTGGTGGAGGCGGGGATACTCGCAGTGAATACTTCATTGACGGAACTCAGCCTACAGAAAGTGCGATACAGGAAGTTGGCACAACCTTGATTGAAGATGGTGAAAGCCAGGAATTGTTCTGATAATAAGACAGGCACAACTGGGAAAGATCTGTTGTGCCTGTTACTGTTAGCTTCAGCGACGCTGTAAGTATTTTTGTGCCAGAAACAGGGCACTAACATTTCGTGCTTCATTGAAGTCAACGTGATCCAGTAATGACATCATATCTGCTATTGGCCAGCGTATTTGTGGCAATGGTTCAGGTTCATCTCCTTCCAGATTTTCTGGGTAGAGATTCTCAGCAATAACAATGTTCATTTTATTAGAAAAATAGGAGGGGGCCATGGTGAGTTTGGCTAATTGTTCCATTCTTTGCGCACCAAAACCGACTTCTTCTTTTAATTCACGGTTAGCTGCTTCAAAGATACTTTCACCAGGGTCGATAGCACCTTTAGGAAAACCTAATTCGTATTGTTCAATACCTACTGCATACTCACGAATAAGTAACAATTCGTCTCCAAGGACTGGGATTATCAGAACGGCTTCCCGATTGGCCGGACGCATCCGTTCATAAACGCGTTTTACACCGTTACTGAATTCGAGATCTACTGATTGAATATGGAATAAACGTGAATGGGCAATATTCTCTATGTTCAAGATTTTAGGGTTTTTCGGGTCATTCATAATTGCCCCTGATGGTATTAATATTGGTTGAGTTGAGTATCTATGCATCATGAATTGTTTTGTTAACTTTAGATTTCATGGCGAAATTAGAGCTACTCCATAGCTTGACTAAATATGGCCGATTATTTTAATAAATGATAGTGATTATCGCTTGTCATTTCTGTTGCTGCTATCTTTAATCCTCATAGGGAATAGAGTTATGTTATAAATAGTTTAGGGTGTGATTACATAACTTGTTGTAAAGTAGATTAAAAAATGGGAATGGTCTGATTCAGAACTTAACGTGTGGTTGTTATTCTGCAAACAGTAATATTGTCATGGATGTGGGGGGAGAAATGAGCGTAACGGTCATTATATTGGTTATCTTGATCATTAGCCTGATTATAATGGCTTCCTTTCTGATTTTCAGATGGAAGCTGCATGATAATGTCCGTTATCTGCCTTCTGTTGCTGAGCCAAGCTGTCGTAAACTTAATGCTGATGAATATCAGGCTATTGAATGTTATCTGAACCGTGTATTACCTCCGGTTATGACTGATCGTATCAATAAAACAGGGCCAGCCCAGGTAGGCAAAAATGACACGATTTATACTATCTGTAATTCCATTACCCGGTTTGCTATTGCTACAGATGAACCACATAGCTGGCGTTATTATATTGATATGGCAGAAGTTCATTTGCCGTTTTTCTTTGAGCCTTTTATCAAACAGCAGAATATTATTGACGTAGTTCATACTGCGACAATACCGCTTGTCATTTCGATTAATGGTCATTTTTTAAAAGATTTTCAGCGGGATTTCCTTTCAGCTCTGGTCGTTTCAGATGTGCCTCATCAACAGGCATCGATCCAGAAAAATGATGATACCAGCGTAAGATTACAAAGTATCCGCAAAGAGACGCCGGAAGAATACCGTTTGAATCACTCATCGGGTGTTTGGGAAGGGGGATTTTTGTGTCTCGGATTTTTTATTTGGTTCCTTGCTTTGTTTTCACCTGCATTATTTTTGCCTTGGCTGATATTGATTGCAGGCAGTTTAATGGCTGTTAGCTTCTGGTTGTTATTCTGCCCATTCTCGGTACGTCGGCGTCAGGATATTCATTGTTTTACCGGCATACCAAAACGATGGGGATTATTTGGAGAGTTTGAACAAGGGCAAATGAGTAATATTTCTCTTGGTGGGATTGATTTGATTTACCCACCTCACTGGGAACCTTATGTTATTCACAATCTTGATCAAAAAACCAATATTGATATTTACACTAATGGTCAGGTAGTCAGGCAAGGGCATTATCTTTCTCTGCATGATGAAGAGAAAAATTATCCTTATCACCGTTATGGAAAGAATCTGATGATGATTAGTAGCAGCTTGCTTATTATGTTACTGCTCTATTTTTATCAGCCAATTAGTGTCCCAATGAAGCTGAGTTTTGCCTGGTTGCATGGTAGTAGTACAAAGGTTGTCACCGATGCTAATGTGATGGAAGGGATGGAGTTGCGAGTCGGGGATGTATTGAAAGCAAAAGGCGTTGGTATGTGTTATGTGCCGCCAAATAATATGAATGGCAAAGCAGACGCACATTTTTCTCCATTCGATTGCTCAGGAATATATTGGAATAGTGCTAACCCACTGCCAATGCCAGAATCAGAAATTATAGAAGATGCGGCTAAACTCATTGCAACCGTTAATAAGCAACTGCGCTTACAGGAAAACAGTGATGTAAGTAATCTAGGTCTTGCTCAGGAAATTTCCAAATCTGGTATGATTTTGTTGGATAATTTCTCTGATATCATATTGAAAACTAAAAGCTTATGTGGGAAAGACGCAGACTGTTTTCGATTGAAGAATGCTTTGGTTAACCTTGGCAGTGCCAATGATTGGGCAACTTTGTTAAAAGATGCAGAAAGTGGCAAGTTTGACGATACCCACGTTTTATTGCGTCCGGCAGGGGCTGAAGCGCTGGGAAAGCTAGTTGATGCTACCACATCGTCCTTTATCTATCGGGAAATAGACAAAGCAGCAATGTTGCTTAATAGCCCTTCACCGGGAGGGGTTCTGCTGATCAGTGATGAAGGCAAACAGTTGGTTGAATATATGATGCCGTTAATCATTTCTTATGATCATAATGCGTTGGAACAGTGGCGTGATTTACAGCGGTTATCAGAAATGTTGTTGCAAACGCCCTTTGAGACAACGGGAATTATCACGGAATTATCTGAGGATACTAGTGGAACCCGTCGGGTTGTGTTGCACAGTGTGCTGGATTCTATGACACTTGCTCGTTGTATTAGTACAACCCTTTTACTCCTGGCTCTTTTTGTCACTTTGATCATTAATCTTGTATTCGTTGTTAAGAAAAACCGGCAAAACAAGCAACGCTTCAGCAAAATCAGGCAGTATTATGATAACTGTTTCAATATGACTTTCCCGCCTACGCGTTAGCGATAATCAGTAATGGTGTGTTACGCTCTGTTTTTTTACCAGCGCTGATATTGGGAGATAAAGATGAAGGATAATTCAGACTCCGATCAAGCTGTCCGTCTGGATAAGTGGCTGTGGGCTGCCCGCTTTTATAAAACGCGGGCTGTTGCACGGGAAATGATAGATGGTGGTAAAGTTCATTATAATGGTCAAAGAAGTAAACCGAGTAAATTGGTTGAACTGAGGGCTGAGATTAAACTACGTCAGGGTAATGATGAACGTATTGTTGAAGTTCTTGCATTAAGCAGCTCTCGGCGCAGTGCGCCAGAAGCTCAGTTACTTTACCGAGAAACTGAAGCAAGTATGGCTAACCGGGAGAAAATGGCAATAGCGCGTAAAATGAATGCATTAACTATGCCTCATCCTGATCGTCGGCCAGATAAAAAAGAAAGGCGCACACTGATTAAGTTTAAGAACACTAAATTGAGTGAGCTGGAATAGTTTGCTCATAAAGATGAGAGATATTTATGTCTAAACAAGACCAATTACACCGCTTTTTATTTGAGAATTATTCTGTACGTGGTGAGCTGGTTTTAGCCAGTGAAACTTACCAGCATATTCTGGAAGATCATGATTACCCGCAGTCAGTACAACAATTATTGGGAGAATTGTTAGTAGCAACCAGTTTATTAACTGCGACACTGAAATTTGATGGAGATATTACTGTTCAGATTCAGGGAGATGGGCCGGTGAAACTGGCCGTGATTAATGGTAATCACCAGCAACAGATGCGTGGTGTTGCTCGTATTGATGGATTAATTGCTGAAAACAGCGGCCTGAAGCAGATGGTTGGGACAGGTTATATGGTAATTACGATTACCCCAACGCATGGTGAGCGTTATCAAGGTGTGGTTGCTTTAGAAGGTGAAACTCTGGCGGACTGTCTGGATGATTATTTCAGACAGTCTGAGCAATTACTAACCCGTCTGTTTATCCGTACCGGTATTCAGGATGGAAGTATCGCTGCTGCGGGTATGTTATTACAGGTTCTGCCGACGGCGGGACAGGATAGTACAGAAGCATTTGATCATCTGGTGCAACTTACTGCTACCATTAAAGGTGAAGAACTTTTCTCACTGGAAGTTAAAGAGATTCTGCATCGTCTTTATCATGAAGAAGATGTGACATTATATGAGCCGCAATCGGTTGAATTTCGTTGCACTTGTTCCCGTCAACGTTGTGCTGACACGTTAGTGACACTTTCTGACGAAGATATTCATCATATTTTGCAGAAAGATGGCAACATTAACATGGGGTGTGAGTATTGTGGTACACACTATATTTTTGATGCTGATGATATCACTGCAATTAGGTCGGAAAAAAAGGGTCGATTACACTAATCTGTTTCAGCTTTTAGGGCGCGGGTTCGCGCCTTTCTGCCAATATCCATAATATTCAAAGTCTTCCTTTCGTGCATTTCGCCTCAAATTAACCTTAAAAAAATGATAGGTTTTCAATTTTTTGATAACAATCGCTGTTAATTAATCGTAATTATTTATTATTGCTCACAGAAAAAGTGTGACTACCCAGGAGCAATAACATGAGTGTTAAAGGCATTACCCCGCAGGAACTCGCGGGCTACGGAATCCATGATGTTAGCGAAGTTGTTTATAATCCAAGTTATGAGCTGTTATTTTCAGAAGAAACTGAACCTTCACTCGAAGGCTACGAAAGTGGCACTCTGACCAACCTGGGGGCTGTAGCTGTCGATACGGGGATCTTCACTGGTCGTTCTCCCAAAGATAAGTATATTGTTCGTGATGATGTAACCCGTGATACCGTATGGTGGTCTGATCAGGGGAAAGGCAAGAATGATAACAAGCCATTACATCAGGAAACATGGACACATCTAAAAGGGCTGGTCACTAAACAACTTTCAGGAAAACGTTTGTTTATTGTCGATGCTTTCTGTGGGGCGAATGCAGATACACGCCTGAAAGTCCGCTTTATTACTGAAGTTGCGTGGCAGGCTCACTTCGTTAAAAACATGTTTATCCGTCCATCAGATGAAGAACTGGCTGGATTCAAACCTGACTTTATTGTGATGAACGGTGCAAAATGCACTAACCCACAATGGAAAGAGCAGGGTTTGAACTCTGAGAACTTTGTTGCATTTAACCTGACAGAGCGTATGCAACTGATCGGGGGTACCTGGTACGGTGGCGAAATGAAAAAAGGGATGTTCTCAATGATGAACTACCTGTTGCCATTGAAAGGGATTGCTTCAATGCACTGTTCTGCCAATGTTGGAGAACAGGGGGATGTTGCTGTCTTCTTCGGCTTGTCCGGTACAGGTAAAACCACACTTTCTACTGATCCAAAACGTAAACTGATTGGTGACGACGAACACGGTTGGGATGATGACGGTGTATTTAACTTTGAAGGTGGTTGTTACGCAAAAACTATCAATCTGTCCAAAGAAGCGGAACCGGATATCTACAATGCGATTAAACGTGATGCATTGCTGGAAAATGTTACTGTACTGGCAGATGGCGCAGTTGATTTCAATGATGGTTCAAAAACCGAAAACACGCGTGTTTCTTATCCTATCCACCATATTGAAAACATTGTTAAGCCAATTTCCAAAGCGGGACATGCTACCAAAGTGATCTTTCTGACGGCTGACGCATTTGGTGTGTTACCTCCGGTATCCCGACTGACACCAGAGCAGACTCAATATCACTTCTTATCTGGCTTCACGGCAAAACTGGCAGGTACAGAACGTGGTGTGACTGAACCAACGCCAACATTCTCAGCATGTTTCGGTGCTGCATTTTTGACTCTGCATCCTACCCAATACGCAGAGGTATTAGTAAAACGTATGCAGGCCGCAGGAGCTAAAGCTTATTTGGTAAACACTGGCTGGAATGGGACGGGGAAACGAATCTCTATCAAAGATACCCGTGGGATCATTGATGCCATTTTGAGTGGTGATATTGAGGAAGCCGAGACTATCGAATTACCGATCTTCGAGCTGGCAGTTCCTACTGCATTGCCTGGTGTTGATACCAATATTCTTGATCCACGTAATACTTATGCAGATAAATCTCAGTGGGAAGAGAAGGCGAAAGACTTAGCACACCGTTTTGTGGATAACTTTGATAAATACACGGATACCCCGGCAGGGGAAGCTTTGGTAAAAGCAGGCCCTAAACTGTAATTGCAAATTTTTTAAACCTCATCCGTATGGGTGAGGTTTATTTGGGATTTATCCAATGCGCCTTATATCTCGCTCCTGAGTCACGAAGTGCGAAGGTGGGGGAGGATGTCAAAAAGTTGGCGTCATAGTAGTTGGCAAATGAGACGGTATGCCAACTATTTAACCATCCATGGTTATCATGACCGCGATCTGATGCTTTACGTAAATAGATCATATTCAGTTCTCCTCAATGTTTTTTTACAGTCTAATTGAGAGGAGAGAGCATAAAATCTTAAAAATTTAACCTTATAATTCAAATATTTTGAATCAATAATGATCGCATTGATCCAATAAAAAAAAGCCAGCACCCGGCTGGCTAAAGTAAACACTGGAAGCAATGTGAGCAATGTCGTGCCTTCATATGTCCCCTGAAGGTGGTTCATCTGAAAGCGATACGAATGATAATAATTATCACTATCGATTGTAAAGCGTTTTTTCTGATCAAATAGGAAATAATTATGGGGAATTTAATTAATTGATTGATAATATTGGTATTTTTTAGGATGAAATTTGTGAGTTTATTGAACGAGAATCATTTCATATAGTCTGTTCACTAAATAGCGTTCTAATTACCTTCAATTACTTAGCGGAAATCTCTATAAATACTCGCCTTTTCCCTATGTCAATGTTTTATCTTAGGTTAAAAAATGTGTAGGTAAAATGAACAAGGCTAACCCAGTACTGGAATCTGATAGCCATTTCCTTTATACCTGTTATCTTTCAAGTTGCCTCTTTGTTGGCTGCACTCACTCACCCCGGTCACATAGTTATCTATGCTCCCGGGGATTCGCTCCCTTGCCGTCGCGATGCATCTTGAAATCTATTGGGTATATATATTCTGATTACGTCTTTAACGTCATGAAAGATATCTTTTCAGGTAATCATAGGTGGCATTTTTTTGCGTGGATTATATTAACTGTCTTGACCGCTTTGGGAATGATTAATCATTCATTAAATCAAAATTATCAACAACAAACTGTTTCATTTAATATTCTTTATCGAGAATTGAGCGAAAAGCTTGCACAGCATGATGCCATTGTTTCGCTCATGGATGCGAATATCGGATTAAAGCAGTTACAGGAAAATTTTCCGCAAATTGTCGGATTACAAGAGATTCCTGTGTATGTATTAATTTTCCCTATGCTAAACTGCCATGGGGTTATATTACTTGTCTCAGTTTTTTATGGGCAGTAATTATCTATTTTATCTTTTTAATTCAGAAAAATAGAAGACTGAGAAAGGCTTCTGATTTACGGGCACATTTCTTTGAATTCACTCGCCTGAATACGATAGATGAAGTGGCAACAGGGATCGTTCATGAATTAAACCAGCCTTTGACAGCGATTATGAGTTATAACCAGAGTGCACTGCGACTAATGAAAAATCAGCAATATGATGAAATTATTGCAATATTGGATTCATCAGTTTTGCAAACTCAACGTATCGCGAATTTATTAACGCAATATCATGATAAACTGAAAACTGGTAGCTCTATTTTACAGCCTGTGAATATTCTCTCGATATTAATTACCTATTCTAATGGAAGGTTGGTTGATAATATACCCAATAGGTTTCAATTTGCAGCGCGGTGGCAAGTGAACGCATTCCCAGGAGCATAGATAACGATGTGACTGGGATAAGTGAAAGTAGCCAAAAAAGCAGTAACTTGAAGGATGAAGGGTATAACAGTGATTTACCCGAGTATATAATGTATGAAGTAATACATATAAATTCACACCAGTCTTATGTAATAAAAGATAATTACATTATTATCGTGCGCAATGTCACGAAAAAACAGCTCCCCCTGCGTTCTCCTCCCTCTTTGTATTAGGTGTAGGAGGATGTTGACCTGTCTGAGACATTATTTAATATTTCATTCTTATTTTATTAACAATAGTATCATCGATGATTTATTTCTATTAAAAAGGTCTGATTATGGTGGAGCATTTTTGGAAAAAGGCTTACCTAGCCCTATTAAGCAGTACATTTGTTTTACTACTGGCAAGCTGTGATAACAATAGTTCTTTACCCAAATCCCCGGAGGAGCCGATGGCGTATATTCCTAATAAGGTACCTAGTGAGGCTGCTATTGCTGGCAATTTTCAGGCAGTGATCCACTTGGTGGACATTGCTAAATTAGGTCAAAGTCCAACAACAAATCATGACTACAGCACTAACACACTTTATCTATGGAACGATAAAAGCTGTGACGCCTTAGATTCTCCCTCATTGAGCTGGGATGATATCAGTGCAACTCCTACAGGTAGCGATAGTTATGGGCCTTACTGGGTAGTACCCTTAACTAAGAACGAGGGTTGTATCAATGTTATTGTGCGTGATGGTAACAATAATAAATTGATCGACAATGATCTGAAAATTTCCTTCTCTGATTTTAGTAACCGTACCGTCTCTGTGATACCAGGTAATCATCAAATCTATGGCAGTCGTGCGGAAGCTTTTAATTCTGTGTTTGGCGTTTCTCAAGCTTCGGCACATTGGGTTGATAGCCGGACTCTATTATGGTCGGGCGGAGCAGATAAGCCTTATGTCCGCTTATATTACAACCGGAACGGTAAGGTAGAAGCGAATGACGAAGGAAACTTCACTGATGGCTATCTGATGTTAACACCGACAACTCTAAGCCAGAAAACGGCAGATCGATTCCCTCATTTGGCGAAGTTGACAGCATTCCACCTGCCAACGGACGTGGATGTTGATACGTTACTTACTGGCGATCTGGTGGCGTTGGCGACCAACAAAGAGGGCTTACTATTATCGGCTACTCAAGTACAAACGGCTGGCGTGTTGGACGACCGCTTTGCCAGCGCAGCGGACACACTGGAATATGGTGCATTAATCAACGATGCCGGTGTTACCTTCCGCTTGTGGGCGCCTACGGCTCAGCATGTTGGGTTGGTTATCTATGATGCAAATAAACAAGTTATCGCCAATCATACAATGAACCGTGATCCTGCTAGCGGCTCTTGGTCATGGCAAGGCGATAAAGATTTGATCGGGGCTTACTACCGCTACGCTTTAACGGTGTACCACCCACGTTCCCGCAACGTGGAGCATTATGTCGTTACCGATCCTTATTCACACAGTTTGTCTACGAATTCGGAATACAGTCAAGTTGTTAACCTGGATGACGAAGCGTTGAAACCACAGAACTGGGATAGCTTGATTATGCCGCGTTCGCAAAGTACACCGGCGGATATTGCGCGTATGACAATATACGAATCTCATGTCCGTGATCTCTCCATTGCAGACAGCACGGTACCGGAAGCTTGGCGTGGTAAATACCTGGCTTTGACAGCGAATAACAGCGATATGTTCAAACATCTCAAGGCGCTAAGTCAGGCTGGGGTTACTCATATGGAGCTATTACCTGTATTTGATGTGGCTTCCATTAATGAATTTAGCAACCAAGTGGCTGATCTTAATCACCCATTCAGTCGTTTATGTCAGGTCAATGCGGCGGTGAGGAACAGCCGTTTTACTGCTTACTGTAATGGCTTACAGACTGTGGGCGAAGTGTTGCAGGAGCTGAAGAGTGGTGACAGCGCTAATAACCCGCAGGTACAAGAGCTGAATGCAATGATTGCAGAAACCGACTCCTATAACTGGGGCTACGATCCGTTCCATTACTCGGCGCCGGAAGGTTCTTATGCCACTGATGCTGAAGGTTCAGTACGCATAAAAGAGTTTCGCGCTATGGTTCAAGCTATCAAGCAACAGCTGGGAATGAATGTAATCATGGATGTAGCGTACAACCACACCAATGCTGCGGGTCCAACAGACAGATCTTCCGTGTTGGATAAGGTCGTCCCTTGGTATTATCATCGTCTGAATGAAATTAGCGGTAATGTTGAATCCAACACTTGTTGTCACGATACAGCGCCAGAACACCGTATGTTCGCTAAGCTCATTGAAGACTCTTTGGTGACTTGGGTTAAGGATTATAAGATAGATGCATTTCGATTTGACCTCATGGGCTTCCATCCCAAGGCTCAGATGTTATCGGCGTTGGCAAAGGTACGAACGATTAACCCATCGGTCTACTTTTTGGGCGAAGGTTGGAACTCTGGGCAAGATGACCGTTTCGAGATTGCTTCACAGATTAATCTTAAAGGCACGGGGATTGGCACTTTCTCTGATCGACTGCGCGACGCGGTGCGAGGTGGCGGACCGTTCGATTCCGCTGCCAGTATTCGCATTAACCAAGGCGTGGGTAACGGTGCGGGCACACTACCGAACGAAATAACTGGGTTAAACGTTGATGAAGTACGTCATCTGGCGGATCTGGTACGTCTTGGTATGGCGGGTAATCTGGCTGATTTTGTGTTGATTGATAAAAATGGGGCGGTAAAAACCGGTAGAGAAATTGACTACAAAGGGGCTATAGCTGGTTATGCCGCTGATCCGATTGAAGTAATCAATTATGTCTCCAAGCACGATAACCAGACATTGTGGGATATCATCAGTTATAAAGCTTCACGTGAGGCGAATTTAGCGACACGGGTTCGTATGCAGGCGGTATCCCTCGCTACCACGTTCCTTGGGCAGGGATTGGCTTTTGCCCAACATGGATCGGAGCTACTGCGTTCAAAGTCTTTTACTCGTGATTCCTATAATGCCGGTGATTGGTTTAACCGTGTTAGCTACACCTATCAGGACAACAACTATGATGTTGGGATGCCGGGCCAAATCGGTGACGGCGAAAACTATGCATTGATTGAACAAGTGAAAAACGCAGTAGATAAGCCGGGGCAAACTGAGTTATTACAGATGACCGCTTTCTATCAGGAACTGGTGCGTTTACGTCAATTTTCACCCTTGATGGTTTTGGGGGATGGTGCATCAGTTAAGCAACGCATTGATTTTCGCAACGTCGGGCCGCATCAGCAACTTGGACTGTTAGTGATGACGATAGATGATGGTAATACCACTAATGATGACCGAGATTTACGGTTTGACGGTTTGGTGGTGATGATTAATGCTGCGTCGCAGCCGGCCACGGTGAGAGATCTTAACGTCAGGGGATTGAAGTTGAATGATATTCAGAGCGAACTGGGCAGTGTTTCTCTGGCGGCGGGTATCAGAATAGCTGAGGATGGTTCTGTCACTTTGCCGTCTTGGTCGGTGGCTGTGCTAGTTCTGCCGCAGGATGGCGTTCGTGGCATAGGTTTGCCAGTCCGTAGTAAGTAATACAGGCGTTTTCCATTGTTTGCATCGGGGCGGTTTGGACAAACCGCCCATTTTTACCTTGCAAGGGGACTCCAACCGCTTTTCTTGTTGATGATAATTGAGACACTATTTATCTTCCTTAATTATCTGTCTGCGCTAGCAGTTTTTGTTTTTCACTATTATGTTGCCGCTCTTCTTCACAAAATAGGTGACTTTAAAGGGAAGCCGCCAGATGAGATGTGTTTTCTATTTATCAGAAATCGTCACTTTCTTGGTGTACATCGAAACGGTGCGTGATTAGATTGGCGAATGCCTGACTCGCAGCGCTTCGATATGCACCACGGCGCCACAACAGTACGGCATTGCGTTGCGGTAACGTAGGTCGAATTGCAATGGAATAAAGCCCGGTCTGTTCGTGGGCTATGACATCAGGTAACAGAGTCGCGAGTCGCCCCCGACGGACAATTTCTACGATTGCACTGATGGAGTTGCCTCAATTGCAATGCGTGGTGTGATCCCCTGTTTCTGGAAGTACAAATCAATATGGCTTCGCGTTGCAAAGTCTTTACTTAGTTAATTTGTTATACCCTTCATCTTTCAAGCTGCTGCTTTGTTGGCTGCGTTCACTTACCCCAGTCACACAGTTATCTATGCTCCTGGGGAGGCGTTCTCTTGCCGCCGCGCTGCAACTTGAAATCTATTGGGTATATATTCTGCGTGAGTGGCTATATGCTTGACATACTAGGCGTTTATTAACGAAATTTATATAGGCAATCATTCGTAAGTTTTGCCCGTCTATGTCTATTACCCACCATTCGTCTCTGTACTTGAAATTATCAAGACTGGGGAACTGATTTCGTAATTCTACAGAGTTCTCAAAATCTTTTTCTTTTAACTGCTCATACGTTGCAATAATCGCATCCGCATCATTTGCCGTTTATAAGATGCAAACAACAAAAAACAAATACGTCGCCGCAGAATGACAATAAACTATTGGAAAATACTATAGAGATGATAGAAATTCGATCTTTGACGCTATAAATAAATTCGTTCATTCTTTATCCATCCGCTTTCTTACCGATCACGATGGAGTAGTGAAGACATGCAGGATATTATTGAAAGCTTTTTACAATTCCAGCACGAGGTATTTCCAAAGCGTTACGAGCTTTTCAAACGGCTTGCCACCAGCCAAAATCCACGTACTTTGTTTATCGCGTACTCCGAAGACGGTTTGGTTGGTCAATTTGTTTCTCTTGCGGACTATCCGCATGTTTCTGCAACGTAATCCGTGTTTTACCACGGTACTTGAATAGTTCATCAATCTAAAGGAATCATCATGACACAATCACAATATTCCCAAATGCCCCGCCAGATCCTTACCGATGCTATCATCGACGCTAAGACACGCAAAAATTTGACGTTTGAGGATATTGCCCAAGGAACTGGCCTAAGTCTCGTATTCGTCACTGCTGCACTGCTTGGTCAGCACCCATTGCCTGAAAGTGCCGCGAAGATTGTGGTTGAGCGACTTGAACTTGGCGAAAACGCTCTCCGTCTGCTGCAAACTATCCCTGTGCGTGGCAGTATCCCCGGTGGTATACCAACTGATCCGACTATTTACCGATTCTATGAAATGGTGCAAGTTTATGGTTCAACGCTGAAGGCGTTGGTTCATGAGGAGTTTGGTGATGGCATTATCAGTGCGATTGATTTCAAACTTGATATCAAAAAGGTCGATGACCCTAATGGCGGCTCGCGGGCTGTAATTACACTAGATGGAAAATATTTACCGACCAAACCGTTCTAAAGCGATTAATTAATATTGGCAAAGGACTAAGTTCGAGGGGAAAAGTCCTTTGCCAATTCAATAATGAATATCCGAGCTCATGGCTTTTGGTGTTTATTGGTTATGTTGTAATGTGATGTATATAGGGAGCAGGATCAAAATTGCTATTACGTTTCCTGAACGTATGAGCAAAATCCGGCCATACCAGTGTCAGACGCTTACTTCGGGGATCAAGGTACCAGTTTGTACAGCTACCGCTAACCCATATCGTATCTTTAATCTGATTTTGTAATTCAGTTACATAACGCTCCTGAGCTTCGGCAGAAACTTCAAGGACATAGTTGCTATTTTGCCTGCTGTATTCAATAGCGCCAAGAATGTATTCTATTTGAGATTCAATTATGTAGATAATTGAGTTATGGGTAAGCGTCGCATTTGGCCCGTTGATAATAAATAGATTTGGGAAATTTGTAACTGCGGTTGATGCAAAAGCTTTCATACCTTGGGTCCAGTGATCTGCGAGGCTAAAGCCATCACGACCATGAACCAGATGGGTATAAGCCGGCTGGGTGGCTTGAAAACCAGTACAGAAGATAAGTACATCAAGTGGATAACTGTTGCCAGACACTGAGATTGCATTTTGTCCATCAACTTGCTTTAAGGCTGATGTTTCGAGTTGAACGTTATCTCGGAGAAAGGCAGGGTAATAATTGTTTGCGGACAGGATTCTTTTACAACCAGGTTCGTAATTGGGGGTGAGTTTTATGCGTAATTCTGGATCGGAGATTTGCTGTTTAAGATGATTGAAAGTTATACGTTTTAATTCTGCCAAATATTGCGGAATAGAACGGCAAGCGGGATACAGAGATTCAAAGTGCCAGAATATATCTGAACGAAGACTAGAAATAGACTCTGGATCGCGTCGGAACAACTGCTTTTCAGCCTCTGAATAACGTCGGTCAGGACGCGGTAGGACGTAGGGGGCGCTGCGCTGGAAAATAACGAGTTCAGAGACATTGTTAGCCACTTCAGGAATTACTTGTGCTGCTGAAGCACCCGATCCAATAATACCCACGCGTTTACCTTGAAGAGGGATGTGATGTTTCCAACGGGCTGAATGGAAAACGTCCCCAGTAAAGCTGTTCAGTCCTTCAATCTGTGGAATATTTTCATCTGTTAAATGCCCGGTGCCTGCGACTAAGAAGCGGCCACTGAAAACCCCTGTGGTTGTGACAATTACCCAGCGTTCTTCTTGGTTATCCCAGTAAGCTTTTTTAACGTTGGCGCCCAAACGGATATGGGGCCATAACCCTTCATCTCTGGCTGTAGCTTGAAGATAGGCAAGTATTTCATGTCCCGGTGAAAAAACATGAGACCAGTCAGGGTTGGGACGAAATGAGAAAGAATAAAGATGTGAAGGGATATCACAGGCTATGCCGGGGTAAGTATTAGCGCGCCAGGTGCCTCCGACATCATTGGCACGTTCGAGAATAAGAAAACTGTGCTGAGATCTGCGCTTAAGCCGGGTTCCCATACCAAGGCCAGCAAAGCCTGCGCCGATGATAATAATTTCTACATCAGTGGCCCGCGATATATCTGTTTGTCGATTATGGTCTGGTGTACTTTTATTCATCATAGTTCTCCAGAGGGTAAGAGAGATTATGGCTGATCTGTAGGGATAATAGTTCCGGCAGGATAAAACGAAGGGGCCGTACAGAACTGGTCAATAACCTGCACTAACTGGAAAGGGCGTTCATAAATGACTGCGTGCCCACACTCTATCTCTGTATAACGTGCATCCTGAATTGCACCAAAAAGTGCTTTGCTATGGTAAGTAGGAATGATGTGATCATATTTGCAACCAATAATCAGAGTCGTGGCTTTTATGGCAGGAACCAGTTGGGTGATATCAACTTGGGCATCAAGAGTTATTTGCAATGCATCAAATTCCCCCGGATGGGTATTTTCAAATCCGTGTGCAATTTGGTCTGGAAGCATGTTCACATGACAGGGACCTCTGAACGCGCAATACATCATAAAGTCGGTAATAGCGGGTGACTGGATTGCATATAACTGATGCCAGACAGCAGCAAATCGTTTTAGCTGTAAATCTGATTGCATCCATCCTGCGATCAGAACTAAATTACGAACCAGATCCGGACGTTTAGCGGCAACAGCAGCAACAACGGCTGCACCCAAAGAATAACCAATCAGTGTGACAGATTCTCCTGATGCCGCTGCTTCAATAACGGCTTCGACCTGCTTTCCAAGGTGTTCAAGAGTCAGCGTTTCGTCTGCGTTTACTGGTTGAGTAAAATCCAGTGATATAACCCAGTGTTCTGCAGCAAGTAATTGAAACAGAGAACTGAAATGTATTTGTGTACTTCCACCAGTACCATGCACTAAGACCACCGGATTTTTCTTTTCATTATCCTTAATTGGCTCTAGGGGTTTAGAGGTAAAAAACTTTACATCTTTTCCATCTACTTTTATAACACTTTCATTGGCATTGAATTTTTGTTCGGATCTATTCATAGTAGTTAAACACTCCTGATATTCCCGTCATCTTTCAAGTTGCTGTTTTGTTGGTCGCTTTCTCTTGCCGCTGCGCTGCAATTTGAAATCTATTGGGTATAAATAATTAAGTCATTGTCTTATCATTGCTTAATTAAATTAATAACTAATGATAGAGTTATTGTCAAATTATAAAATTAAAATAGTATCGTGATTGAATATTATTATTATAAAGTTCAATATTAGGACTTGTTTATTGTATTTTATACCTGTTATCTTTCAAGTTGCCTCTTTGTTGGCTGCACTCACTCACCCCAGTCACATAGTTATCTATGCTCCCGGGGATTCGCTCCCTTGCCGTCGCGATGCATCTTGAAATCTATTGGGTATAGAGGTGATTGAAAATAAAATCATGAACTGCTAATAAATCTGAAAAAATTATGATGATTGTCGTTTGTTAAGTAGTTTAAAGGAACAAGGGGTATCGACCAACTATTTAATTAAAGGGCAAATGCACAGAATTATTTACAGGGTCTTTCATTTTCATACCATATCATTTTCATACCATAGTAATTACATTGAATATAGTCTTTATTTTTCCTGTTTGATTTGTTTTTTGTTGAATAATTTAATTTTCTTATTGTTTTTACTTTATTGGGTAATAATTCACATAATTAAGTATAGACGGCGCAATTTAAGCTTCATTATTTTCCGCGATTCCGGCTCAGGGTCCTATGTCTGGCCCTCAGTTTTCTTCATTTGTACCGGTCTGCTGTGTTTGTATGAATATTTTTCTGTAAACAGAGGGGGTCACCCCCGCAGCCGTTCTCAGAGAACCGTCAGCCATGTAGGGCACATCTGGTTCAACAGTGATTTCGGGAAAACGCATTGCGAGCAGTTCGGCACATGCCCAGTGGGTTGTCACCCGACGCTGCTTCAGCAGTCCGGTCTGTGCCAACAGCAGGGCACCAGTACAGATGGGACGAATCACTCCACACGGTTTAAAGTGCAAGATAGATACTATGTCCCTGTACTAAACAAGCATCGAGATTGTCACAACGCCTGCGCACATGCCCAGGCGGAACTCCATGCCCATTGAAAATTGTAGCCACCAAGCCAGCCAGTGACGTCTACCACTTCACCAATAAAATAGAGTCCTTTTACTTGATTAGCCTCCATCGTTTTAGATGAAAGCTGGTGAGTATCAATGCCGCCCATTGTCACTTCGGCGGTGCGATAACCTTCAGTGCTGTTGGGTTGCACTTGCCATGATTGAAGGTTGGTTACTAGCTGCCTTTGCTGAGCTGAGTTAAGTTGTTTAAGCGAGATATCCGGGAGCTGGCTGAGCGTTTGCAGGCATTCTGTTAGCCGCTTCGGTAATAATTTTGCCAAAGAATTTTTTACACTTTGATTTGGGTGAGAACTTTGTTCTTGTTCTAGAAAAGTTGCCAAATCAATATCTGGAAGTAAGTTAATACTCACAAACTCTCCGGGCTGCCAGTAACTGGAAATTTGTAAAATTGCCGGGCCAGAAAGCCCTCGGTGGGTAAACAGGATATTTTCTTTGAACAGAGTGCCATCTTCTGCGGTGACAATAGCGGGAACAGATACACCGGAAAGCACATGGAGTTGTTCTAGTAGTGGCTTATGCAGAGTAAAAGGGACGAGAGCGGCGCGGGTTGGTAAGATTTTCAGACCAAACTGCTCTGCAATCTGATAACCAAAAGGGGTAGCGCCAAGCCCTGGCATAGATAATCCACCGGAAGCAATGACGAGTGAGCGGGTACTTACTTCTTTTCCATTAACGGTGATAACGAAATCCTGCTCCTTTTTTTCTACGTGGCTGACGTCACTGCGCAGACGGATAGTGACTTGACCGGCTTCACACTCTTTTAGCAACATATCAACTATCTGTTGGGCAGAATCATCACAAAAAAGCTGCCCCAAGGTTTTTTCGTGGTAGGCAATACCATGACGCTGAACCAGTTCGATAAAATCCCATTGTGTATAGCGGGCCAGTGCAGACTTACAGAAATGAGGATTAGCAGAAAGATAAGCCGATGGTTCTGTATACATATTAGTGAAGTTACAACGCCCACCACCGGACATCAAAATTTTACGTCCGGCTTTTTTACCGTTGTCCAGAACCAGCACCCGTAAACCGAGTTGCCCGGCCTGAGCTGCGCAAAACAGACCAGCTGCACCGGCGCCAATAATAATTGCATCAAATCTTTCCACTATTTTTCTCTTTATAACTGAATAATTTAGTGGGGAATTTCCCCTAACATGTTGCATTTTTGATAAATTTACAGAGAAAAAGCTCCATATAACCTGAATTTGTCAGGTAAACTTTTTTTTTGTCTTAAAATTGTCAATTTTTCAAAATATATATAAGTGTATGATATATAAAATATATTCCTATTTCTTATTGTTGTCTGGTTGTCATGAAATCAAAAAAAGTTCATATTTCACTTTCCCCGCTAGCATTTGTCACTGATAATGCGCCGCGTTCATGTCCAACTAACTGGCTTAACGTTTATGCTACATCTTTTTACTGGCCTGGATTTTCACACCAGCCTCATGTTAGTACTGGCACTGCTGTTTGTGCTGTTTTATGAAGCCATTAATGGCTTTCATGATACCGCGAATGCGGTAGCAACAGTTATTTATACCCGTGCTATGCGAGCACAGTTTGCTGTCGTCATGGCTGGGGTATTTAACTTTTTCGGTGTTCTTCTTGGTGGATTAAGTGTCGCCTACGCGATTGTACATTTACTCCCTACCGATCTTCTCCTCAATGTCAGTTCAGCTCATGGTCTTGCTATGGTGTTTTCCATGTTGCTGGCTGCGATTGTCTGGAACCTTGGTACTTGGTATTTCGGTTTACCTGCTTCCAGCTCTCATACCCTGATTGGTTCCATCATTGGTATTGGTTTGACTAATGCCATTGTGACCAGCTCTTCTGTGGTTGATGCGTTGAATGTGCCGAAGATGATACAGATTTTCCTGTCGCTGATCCTCTCTCCTTTAATTGGATTGATTATCGCTGGGGCAATGGTATTTCTGCTGCGTCATTATTGGAGTGGAACCAAGAAACGCAAACGTATTCATCTGACGCCTGCTGAACGCGAAAAGAAAGATGGTAAGCGTAAGCCACCTTTCTGGACGCGCACTGCGCTAATTCTGTCTGCGGTGGGAGTAAGCTTCTCACATGGGGCGAATGATGGTCAGAAAGGTATTGGTTTGATTATGCTGGTGTTGATTGGCGTCGCTCCGGCGGGATTTGTCGTAAACATGAATGCTAATGGTTATGACATTGCCCGTACTTACGATGCTGTTACTCACCTGCAACAATATTATCAGCAGCATGGCACCGCGTTATCTCATGCCATTGAGCTGACGCCATCGGTAGCTGTTGTTAAGAATGAACCGGAAGGGAGATTCCATTGTGATAGCACCCGTGCCGTAGTTGTTCTTAATCATACAGAAAGCATATTGAAGGGCATTCAGAGTTACAGTGAGCTGAATCCTGAACAGCGTAACAATATGCGCCGTATGTTGATGTGTATTGCTGATACTGCGGAATCTGTGGCTAAACTGCCGGAAACCAGTGGTGAAGATGCTCGTTTCCTGAATAAACTGCGTAAAGACTTATTGCATACTGTTGAGTATGCACCGGTCTGGATCATCATTGCGGTAGCACTGGCTCTGTCTCTGGGCACTTTGGTTGGCTGGAAACGTGTTGCGGTGACTATTGGTGAGAAGATTGGTAAGAAAGGCATGACCTACGCGCAGGGTGTTTCAGCTCAGATGACAGCGGCTGTTTCAATCGGTGTTGCGAGTTATACCGGGATGCCGGTTTCTACTACACAGGTATTGTCTTCTGCGGTTGCAGGTACGATGTTGGTTGATGGTGGTGGTGTTCAGGGTAAAACAATCAAGAACATCATGTTGGCCTGGATACTGACATTGCCAGTTTCAATCGCGCTGTCCGGTACTCTCTACTGGTTCGCTTTGAAATTGATTTAATTGTTCAACGGATAATTGAAAGGCGGTATGGGTTAACTACACCGCCTTTTGTTTTAGTACCAAATCAACATAGAAATAAGGCAAACAATAACTAACCCACTCAGTGCACTTGTCAGAATAAATTGCTTCCTCAGCCTTTCACAGCGAAGAACCACTTCTGGATCATGATGGTCAAGATAACGTTGTGAATTGATATAGCGCACTAACCGAATCTGCTTATTGAGCTGTCCATGAGTAGTAAAAAAACCGTTACCGTCTACTGATTGGTAAAGCAAGGGATCGGACTGGCGAAGAATAGACAGCAATGCCCGCAGCGAAGAGAAGTAGCGCATCATATTCATAATGCAGACAAGACACAGCGCCCAAAACAGCGCAATTGTACTGAACATAATCCCCTCCTTAGAATGGTTAGCCAAAGCTGTCACAAAAGGAAAAAATCAAAATTGCAGGCGGCGACGTCTTATATTTATTGTAGGAAAGATAGTCAGATAGTACAAAAAAACCTTCTTTGGAGCAAAGTTATTGTCTTTCTTTAGAGTGGCGGTTAAGTCGTGGTGATTGTAGTAATAGTCAGAAGCTTTAAGCCTTTCAAGTGATGGCCTGCTGGTAGTGAGCGTGGAAAGGGCAATCCATCCTCTAGGCTTTCTGAGCAGGACTCTGGACATCAGGGAAAATTCGATTGTATTTGTGATAATATGCATTTGAATAGGATTGAAGGGCTTATCAGAAGTGACTCCTGTCAGAATCACACGGTTAGAGTTGAAACATTTATGAACATTTTTTGGTGGAAGTGGAGAAGCATAATTATTCCATCAAATACGCCTGAAGAAAGATTATTAACATAATCCACAATAAAGAAAAATTAATTCACTAAGACTTGGTGTATAAGGAAAACATATAGCGACCAAGAAAATACATTTGTTATGACTAAGTATTTTTTCACAGAATTGATCCTGTCTATAATAAAAACAAAAAATAATGACAACAAAAATAGACAAAGAGAATGATGGATATTTATTAAAGACAAAAATATACTTACAGGGACAAAAAAAACAAACATTAAAATAGTAAGCCAGAAAATTCTAGTTAGATATAAATATTGATTAGTGATACCAATTGAGGTTAGGTAAAGGAAAAAGTCTTTCATTATTACATCAAAATATGATGCAGAGCTTATTATATTAAGAGAAAGCATCAGATAAGAAAGAACAATAAGATATGTAAATTCATTGAAAGAAATATATTTTTCATTAAAGAAAAGAACAATTATAATTGAAAAAAAAGATATTAAGAGTTTAGCTATTAATCTAAATGAATAATCAGGACTAAATATGAATTTTAATAATATAAAGGTGATGTTTTTAAAGAAAGAAGAGTTTTTTATAGAGTGTGTTTTTTTGTCTTTTTTAAGAATAGAGAAATTTATCCTGAAATTATCCGATAAATATAAAGATGAAAAAATTAAAAATAAACAAAGAAATAATAAGGGGTAATAATTATATAACAATAAAGGTATAGATAAGGATATAATAAATAAAATAAATCCCATTAATATAGACTTTAAGAATAAAATTTGCAATGAAACTAATAAAAGCAAAATTGCGATAATTAATACATTAGTTTCTATTGAAGAAGATAATGATTCATTAGTGTAATCTCTGAAAAAAAGGCTAGAAAGGAAAGGTAATAACAAAGGAATATCAATTATAAGATATGTAATATAATCAACTAATCTACGCGCATTTCTCTTTAAAGGCAAAGTTTTTAAAAATAGATCGCTGTCATTACTCATTATAGATTTTTTTTGCGCTCCTATCCAAAACACAAAAATACCTACAATTAATGACCAATAAATAAGGGAGTTATATAATTCCCTCATTGAAAGAAATGACATTATTGGTATTGATAACAATCTCATTTGTGAAATAAATGGGACTGCCATAGGAGAAATCATTAACAATATAAGTAAAAAAAATAACACTCTTTTCTTTAATAAATTAAATGTATTATTAATATAATACATTATTCTCCATGATATAATTTTATATATACTAAACATCTGTTTCACCTCAACTTTATCGTAAAAAAATGCAACGCGGTTATTGTTTAATATTATCAACAAAATCTAATATTTCACGACGACATATATTCCATGAGTTCCCAAAATTAAATATATGACCTTCGTTCTCAATGGTAACTAATTTTCTATTTTGGTGACCAATAGTAAATTTAACTGATTGTTCCCAAGGCGCTACTTCATCTTCTCGTCCATGCAATATTAGCATATCAGTTGTTATTTTTTCTGAAAAAGAATCAGCATTGATATTACTATTTGATGAATGAATATTTAAAATATTTAGATCATATACTGGATTAATTAAAAAAGAAGCTGTGACTTTTTTATAATTCAGATACTCTAAAATAGATAAAGCCCCTAAACTGCCGGATAAAATAAATATTCTGCTAAATCCAGACTCTTGGATATGTTTAATAAATTCATGAAGGTAATTAATTAAAAATTCTTGGTTACTTGGAGTAACAGATTCCCTATAGTATTTTCCTTTTCCCATAGCACCTATTGTATTAAATAAAAATGGCGTCATTTCATATTCATTAAAAGATTGTTGTAATCTTAGTAGAGATTCTTGAAAATAATTATCTTGTGTATTATTTGTTAAATATTTATGCATTCCAGGATAATATATTAAAGCGTTATTGTTTCTTGCTACACTGGGGGGTAAAGATTTTTTGTTTATATGGAAATTGCAATGATTTTTTTTATCTGACTGAATTGAGAAGATCTTTTTATCAGTATTATATGATTCAAAAATATATCCAAGTGGGGTTCTTGTCGAGAATTTTACGCCAATATTTCTATGTATTAATTCAACAAAAAACTCATTTCCATTATATTTAACATGATATAAGTTTCGCGCAGATAGTTTTTTTGAGCTATCAAGTGCTGTATAATATATATCTTCATTGGAAACTGAAAAACAATAAGATAATACGTCTTGTTTGGGTAATGAGATTTTATTTATTTTATTGTTATTAAAGTTATAACAGATTAAACTAATGTCCTCATCTATTTCAGTTATTAAAAGCAATATTCTATTGTCAAATCTTTTAGGATGTGAACCTTTAAATCCAAGATGTATAAAAGGAGGGAATTTTTTGATTTTAATATTATTATGATTTTCTCTATTGATCTCAATTATAGATAAGGAGTTTATATGACCAACATGGAATTTAGGTTCAATAAAAATATAGATATACTGATTAGTAACTTGAATGTCAATTTTTTGTTCATTTAAATTGAATTTAATATCGAAGGAAAATTCTCTAATAATCTCAAGTTGTTGGTTAATTTCTTTGAAGTTTAAAAAGGAGCTATTTATAACTTCACACATGATTATGCTGTCATTGAAGTAAGTCATACAATCAACATTTGAAAAAAGAGTTCTATAGGTTTCATATTTTGGTTCAATTGAAATATATAATTTTCGGCCTGCATGAATAAAGATATTGTTTTTATTATCAGTTACCAGTTTTTTAACATTCCTCAGTTTAATATTTTTTATAGATTGGATGTTATTTTTATTAATAATGATTATGTTACTATTGCTATAAATAAGATAAGATGAATGAGTAACGAAAGCATTGTTGAAAGAAATTTTTTCTGAGCTGTATAAAAATTTTGTTTTATTATCTTCAATTGAAAACCATTCTTGAAGTGTTTTTCCGTTTTTATATATAATCCATGATAATAAAGTTTCTCCTTGAATGGTTTTTAGAAAAGACACATATGGTGCACAGAATAGGTTATTTTCTGAAGAGGCGTTCTTTATTGGTTTGTTCATAATTTATCTCTTGAAGTAGGTTATAGAGATAGTATTTGGATCAATAATATTATTGAATTTCAAATCATGAGAGGCAAAGATAATTAAATTACGATCTTTAATTTTCATAAGAATTGAAATAAGATATTTAATTGAATCTTGATCTAATCCATTAGTGGGTTCGTCCAACACGAGAAGAATATCTAAATACATGAGAGCTGTTACCAACATAAATTTCTTAGCGGTACCTAATGACATGTCAGAAAACCTAACATTCATAAATTCACGTAATTTGAAGCCGTTGATTAGATCATTTTTTGTTTGAGGAGAGCAAGGTTGCAATGATTCAATTAAATTTATATACTCATATCCTTTAATAAAACCATATATAGGACATTTTTCAGGGACATATAATTTTTTTTCTTTATAGATAATCTTACCAGAATCAGGTTTAATTATACCCGCTAAGATACTTAAGAGAGTTGATTTGCCAGATCCATTAATACCATCAATACGGACTAAACCATTTGATGGAAATTTGTAACTAGCATTGCTAATTATTTTATTATTACTAAAGCTCTTATTAATATTAATTATTTCAATCATCTTCATAATCACCTGATAATATAAAATCAATATTTTCTTGATACGACTAAACGTGACAATACATTAGATGTGTAAATCATTTAAAAGTTCAATTTAATTTTGGAGTTGTAAAAGAATACAAAGAAATGGATTAAAAATATCATTAACTATTTCATAATGTCAGTATATACCCAATGGATTTCAAGATGGATCGCGGCGGCAAGGGAGCGAATCCCCGGGAGCATAGATAACTATGTCGTAGAGAACTATGTGACCGGGGTGAGTGAGTGCAGCCAACAAAGAAGCAACTTGAAAGATAACGGGCATAACATTTAATTCAATATACTTAAGGTTATAAGGTTTAATTGCAATTTATTTATTGTTTTTTGCTGATGAATTCTAAACAGTGGATCTATCATTTATTAACAAAAAATACTACTCAATATTATGATATTCATCCACCTCTTGCCTGTGGGAATATCAAAGATGATTCACATAGATAAATATCTAACTTATATAGTATTACGTAAAGGTATATAAAATTGATGTTTAAAGTTTATATTCTACACTCCCATGAAGCGTTGTTATTAAGATCAAGATAATATGGACTAGAGGATAAAATATTTTTAGCCTTTTCTAAAGTGAATAAAATATCCTTCATATCAAAATTAGCGTCTCGTTCTAAAACTATTCCATTCGGGGTGATTTCTGAACAGGTGAATTCTAAAAGTTCCCATACTGGTTGAGAGATACTATGGGCGTGACTATCTATATAGAGGCCGTCACGTAGAAAACCGCCAGCAATATGTATTTCATAAACATATGATAAATCAATTTCACTTAAAAATTGATAGGGATCAAAATTATGATTTTTGGAATTCAAATAGAGGTTATTAAGATCTAATAATAATCCACAACTTGTTTCGTTTAGTATATTATTGATGAATTCGGATTCTGTGAACTCGTCATCACCCATGTTAAAGTAATATGTTATATTTTCTATCAGAAAAGGCAAATTTGTTTTTCTTTTTATATATTTTATTTTTTCTACAATTAAATCTAAATTCTTCTTGTTACGTCGTATAGGTAAAAGTTGATTAGCATCAATATCAGATATTTTTATGTATGATAAATGGTCACTGAACCAATAAGGTTTCCATTTGTTAATACAATTTATGGTGTTTTCTATATAACTTTCATCAAGTGCTTCAGCTGAACCTAATGAAGTTTTTAGACTATGAAAAACACATGGTTTTATTTTCAATAAGTTAGCCATAGCATCAGGAATAGTATTAGTCACGAAAAATAAATTTGTTATTATTTCTATAAAATCGAAAGAGTTTAAATTTAATAATAAATCGTTCATAATTTCATGGCGGAAGTTAATGCCGACACCGGAGGGTAATTTGTCAGACATTTTTCTTATCATAATATCATTTAAAATCATTATTAATCACCCCGTATATTTTTAATTTGTTTATTAAATGGATTGTATTATTGTGTTCTTTATGAAATTCTAATTCTTTCATAATATCATTAATAAATGGAAGATTAAAAAAATATTTACTTGAATTTTCAATGAAAATAGATGTTTTATTATCTATTCTTAATGTATGGACTTTTTTATTTTTCCATGATTTATAAATTAGTATTTTAACCTCACTGCAATGCTCATCATCATAGGAATTATGTTTAATTTCCTCTGTTTTATTATTTCTCAAATCATGTATTTTTCTTATAATATGGGGAGGTAAGTTTATAATAATAGGTTGGGATAAATAAAGTAAATTATACTGATTGTTTTTTTCTCCTTTACATATGGAATTTAACTCATTATCTATTAGCCCTAAAGATACATGTAATATGTTTTTTTCATATTCAAATATATTTTTACAATCAATATTTAAAAGACTCCATAATTCAGTTTCATGAGGCATTGATAATAAAAGATCAAACGCGTACTGAGCTGTGTTGTTTCTGTATTCTTTTTTTTGTTTTCTATAATGAATCCAAAATTCATTTAATAGAGAATTTTTTAATTTCATATTTAATAATGGTATATAGCGTTTAACGTTATTTAGCAATCTTTCATCTAATATATTGCTGATAATCAACATATTCTTATGGTTTTTATTTATTATATCTTCGACTTCTTTTTTAATATTTTTGTCAGGAAAATCATTTATGGCTTCAAAACTTCCTCCTTTTATAATGTCCATTAATCTATATGGATTTGTAATAATTATCCCTAAAGCTTTTTGAACTTCCTTGTCATGATAAAAATCACTAGCGTTCATAATTCTATACCCTTCATCTTTCAAGCTGCTGATTTGTTGGCTGCGTTCATTTACCCCAGTCACATCGTTATCTATGCTCCCGGGGATGCGTTCACTTGCCGCCGCCCTGCAACTTGAAATCTATTGGGTATATACCGTAAATTTTATTATTAATTTTAATTAGTTTTTGTTTTAGCTCACCATCTAAGCTGGATTCAATTTCTAACCTATATTTCTTTGATTTCATAGGATCAATGTTTATCATTTTTTTATAAGAATTTAGTTTAATAGCTGGAGTCCCTAATTTAAATATACGTTCTAATATACTAAATTTTGATGTATTCTTAATTCTATCAATAAGTAAATTGCAAATAATTAATCCTCTAATAGATAAAGCATAGTGATTAATTCCATCTCTCGGATCATTGTCTCCAAGCCAGACAGTATCTCCATTTCTGTCATTTTTTTGCTCAGAGTCGCTAAATATATGTAGAGTAATGCTATAATTATTTTCGTCAGGATTTCCCAGAGCATGTATACATGGAGGAATAAGATATCCAGTATCTCCTTCTTGTGCATAAATATGATGGCTGACGATTAACTTATGATCATCATTTTTGTAGATTTTAATAAACATTTTATTGTACACAATTCCGCTAACACTCCACGTATTGTGCAGATGTGGTTGATTTTCACTTTTAGGATTCCAAAGGAACAAATTCATTCTCCATTTGTTATTTTCATCAATATATATGGGAAGATAAGTACTGGTTTTATTGTATTTCTCAACATTATTTAAAATTTTATTAATGCAGCTTTCTATAAATTCATCATTTTTCACTGCGCGTGAAGTAATTTTTCTAAGCATTGTAATCATATTTTCTATTGAATTTTTATTTATGATCTCATGATTAATTAAATTAACAAATGAATTAATTAACATTTTAATATTCCTCAGTTAGATATTAAATTTGATTTTTTCTATGTGGATGAAATAATCTATAAATTCCGTAATTAATAAAATAATCTTCAATAATAAATACTTTCTCAATACATTGTAAAAATTCTTAACATTTCCTTTTAGCGAAAATTTTTCATATTATGTCAGTATGTTTTCTTTATCTACTCCAAGTTATTTGTTTTTAAATATTTTAAATGATATTGTTTCGCCAATTTAAGATATTGTAAACAAATTAATTTTTTCATTAACAATTATAAGAGTATTCATTTAGAGTTTTAGAGCTAAGTTTATGTCTTAATATTTTCCCAGAATTGTTTCGAGGTAAGCAATCCAAAATTTCAATTTCGCTGATGTGTTTATATGGTAAATCAGGCCATTTCTCTTGGGTGATTTTGCAGACTTCCTCTTCAATATTGATAGATATTTCGGCATGTTCCTTACAAACTATGCAAGCCTTTAATATTATAACGTTTTCACTATTTTTTTCTCCTATTACTGCGCATTCAATAATAGCATCATGTTTTAAAACCTCGCTTTCTATTTCATATGGTGAAATCCATTCCCCACATCCTTTCTTTATCATATCATCTGAACGACCAATATATATTAGGCGACCATTTTCTTTCTTGAACAAGTCATTACTGATATGCCATCCATTAGAAAAACTAAGTTTTGTATTTTGAGCATCATTTAAATATTCATTTGCTACACTGGGCCCTTTGATACATAGTTTGCCTATAACACCATCATTTGAAATTTCTCCATCATCATTGATAATTTTAGTTTCAAACCCATTTAAGGTTATACCGGCAGTTTCAGGTTGTATATCTTGAGGTTTATTTGAGAGAAATATATGTCCAACTTCTGTTGAACCAAAACCATCAAGTAATGGAGTTTCTGTTACTTCACTCCATTTATTTAAAATTGTTTTTGATAATACCTCTCCAGCAGAGGTCACTATACGTAAAGACTCTAACTCTTTATTTTCCTTGTTCTTTAGTATGTCTGAAATAAGCCTTGGTGTTCCTAGAAACATAGTTGGTTTGTTTGTTTTCATTATTTCTGCTATTTTTATATGTGTAGTTCTTTCTGGAAAAATAATACAAGTAGCTCCATAGATTAAGCTAAAAAGCAGAGAACCACCTAAAGCATATCCAAATGTTAATTTTGGAACAGCAACGACTATATCTTTAGAAGACATTTTTAAGATATCATTGGCAAATGCACGAGCACAATAAAGTATATCCTTATGTCTTCTTGGTATTGCTTTGGGTTTTCCTGTAGTTCCTGAGCTACATAAAACATATGCATATTGATTGAAAATCAAAGATGGGTATGTATTGAATACAACTTTGTATTCTTTTGATTTTTCTTCAAGCTCTCCACTATAAGTATAAAAATCTCCACTAAATAGTATATTTTCACTCCAATCTAGGGTTGATAGCTTTTCCTTTATACCAATATCCGCGACAATCATGTTTGCTTCGACTTTTCTTGCCATATATGATATTTCATCAGAACTGCTTAAAGGATTGACTAATACCGCTGTACCACCGCATGCTATGATCGAAAAAAGAGTTATTACAAATGCTGGAGTATCTGATAGTGCAATAATTACAGGTGATGTGCTATTAATGATGTTTAAATTTTTTAGGTAAAAAGAAACTGAGGATATATTTTCAGCTAGCTCATGATAAGATATATTTTTATCTCTATAAATTAAAGCGATTTTATCTCCATTGTTTTCTCTTATATGCCTATAGATCAAATAATCAGTAAGATGAATCTTATTACTGTTTAAAATGTCATCGAAATTAATATTAGACATACTCAGCTCTCTTGTAAATTTTAAGATAAAAATTAATCTAACTTCATTGAAAAATAGGTATTAATCGGGTATTTATAATACCCGATAATTTTAAGTTATGAACAACTTAGGCATCCCATACCAGCAGCTTCTACTTGGTCTAAAACTTCTACCATTTCTAAAGACTCAAGCTCCTGAATTACAAGGCTAAGTTCTTCTTGATCGATTATAGGTTCATTCATTGGAATATCCTTTGATAATAGTTTATACCTGTTATCTTTCAAGTTGCCTCTTTGTTGGCTGCACTCTCTCACCCCGGTCACATCGTTATCTATGCTCTCGGGGATTCGCTCCCTTGCCGTCGCGATCCATCTTGAAATCTATTGGGTATATATAGATGACAAATTACATATTAATTAATTTCGTTAATTAATCTATATCAAATGATTATCAGGCTAACAATGGTCATCTATTTTCCATATATTATAATATGAATAATATTGACCATTTCTCCTTTTTATCCTTAATATTTTTTAATGTCAATGATATTTTAACATTAAAAATTAAGCTTTCTTTATTTTTTGTTAACTTATTGAAATATTATAAAAATAAAATAATTATTTTACCCTTGTTGAAGAAAAAATTAACACTAGCATATAAGAATTTAAATAATGTTTTTAAAATTAGTAAAATCAGATGGATAAGTAATGATTTAGTGAATGAACACAGATTAATTGGAGATGTCCTGTTCCTGTTTGCGAGCCGTATCAGTAATATCTACCTCAGATTATTAGGATTTCACGTAAGAAATGCTATTTGAGAATGGAAAGACATAAGGTGGACAAGAAAGACCATAAAACCAGAGTCTGATTTTGTTCTCCATCAAGTGGCAGGAATAGCGATTGTGGTATATGTTGTTGGGTGAATGTTCTTTGTTCGATAGCTAAATACGATGAGTTGTGATCGAAACAACACTTTCAGGACATTCTAAACAGTAATAAACATAGGATAGTGGCAATTTTCCCTGCCAACTCATTAATTAGCATTATGGAAGGAGTTCGCTTATGGCTTACAAACATATTCTTGTTGCGGTTGATTTATCCCCGGAAAGTCAGGTGTTGGTGCAAAAAGCTGTTTCCATGGCAAAACCGTACAATGCTAAAGTTTCCTTGATCCATGTTGATGTTAACTATTCTGATCTCTACACCGGTTTGATTGACGTTAATCTCGGTGACATGCAGCAACGTATTACTGATGAAACCCGCAATGCGTTAAAAGAGCTTTCCACAGAGTCAGATTATGACATTCAGGAAACTTTGAGTGGTAGCGGTGATCTGGGCCAAGTATTGGTTGATGCAATTAAAAAATATGACATAGATCTGGTTGTTTGTGGGCATCATCAGGATTTTTGGAGCAAACTAATGTCTTCTGCTCGTCAGTTAATTAACACTGTTCATGTTGATATGTTGATTGTTCCTCTGCGTGATGATGAATAACCACAAATTGAAAAATTATTCGGTTAAAATGCCTGCTTATGCAGGTATTTTTTTTGATGAGATGAGGTGTAGTTTGGTTTGTTCCCAGTGCCATCAAGAAATTTTTTTTACCATTCTGTAAAAAAACTTCTTGAAAGATGAATATAGAACAGTGATATATTCAAAGAGCAAACACAACTTACCTCACATTTTCGACAAAAATAATTATCAGAAAATGGTGGGGGAGACATCACAACTGAAGTAAAAAAGGAAGGGTTAAATGAGCTGTTTACTATCTTTGTCTTCATTTCTTGGATCAATTCAGCGCAGGGATGAGTATCAACCCGAATATCTCCAAGCTGTCCGGGAAGTTTTCACCTCACTTTGGTCGTTCCTTGAACAAAACCCAAAATATCGAGAACAAAGCTTACTGGAACGTATGGTAGAACCGGAAAGGGTTATTCAGTTCCGGGTTTGTTGGGTAGATGATCAGGGCAAGGTTCAGGTAAACCGTGCATGGCGTGTACAGTTCAACTCGGCCATTGGTCCATATAAAGGTGGTATGCGTTTTCATCCATCGGTGAACCTTTCTATTCTGAAATTCCTTGGCTTTGAACAAACATTGAAAAATGCACTGACAACCTTACCAATGGGTGGGGGTAAAGGGGGTTCAGATTTTGATCCTAAAGGAAAAAGTCAGGGCGAAGTGATGCGATTTTGTCAGGCGTTAATGACAGAATTGTATCGCCATCTGGGACCAGAT
Source organism: Photorhabdus heterorhabditis (assembly GCF_001280945.1). Lineage (NCBI taxonomy): Bacteria > Pseudomonadati > Pseudomonadota > Gammaproteobacteria > Enterobacterales > Morganellaceae > Photorhabdus > Photorhabdus heterorhabditis. The sequence continues at coordinate 54,493 of NZ_LJCS01000025.1, forward strand.
ACCGATGTTCCGGCGGGTGATATTGGTGTGGGTGGCCGTGAAGTGGCCTTTATGTCAGGGATGATGAAAAAGCTCTCTAATAATACGGCTTGTGTATTCACTGGCAAAGGTCTCTCTTTCGGCGGTAGTTTGATTCGCCCGGAAGCAACCGGTTATGGTCTGGTTTATTTCACCAATGCCATGTTGAAACGCCATGGTATGGGCTTTGAAGGTATGCGTGTATCGGTTTCCGGTGCAGGCAATGTTGCACAATATACGATCGAAAAATGCATGGCATTGGGTGCGAAAGTGGTTACTGCTTCTGATTCAGGCGGTACAGTGGTTGATGAGGAGGGGTTCACGCTGGAGAAATTGGCTCATCTGGAAGAAATTAAAAACCAACACTATGGTCGTGTGGAAGAGTATGCCAAAGAACGGGGACTGACTTTCTTAAAGGGGTTACAACCTTGGTCTGTGCCAGTTGATATTGCTTTGCCATGTGCCACTCAGAATGAGTTGGATCTGGATGCGGCCAAAGTGCTTATCAAGAATGGCGTTAAAGCTGTTGCTGAAGGGGCAAATATGCCTGCAACCATTTCAGCGACTGAAGCCTTTATTGAAGCGGGTGTGTTGTTTGCGCCAGGTAAAGCCGCTAACGCGGGGGGGGTGGCAACGTCTGGCTTGGAAATGGCACAAAACGCAGCACGTTTAGGCTGGAAGGCTGAGAAAGTGGATGCACGTTTGCATCACATCATGCTAGATATTCATCACGCTTGTGTTGAGTATGGTGGCGAGAACAAACAGACCAATTATGTTCAGGGGGCGAATATTGCTGGATTTGTAAAAGTTGCCGATGCCATGCTTGCCCAAGGCATTTTGTGAATTGAAGATATCAGCCGCAATATGCGGCTGACTTTTCAGCAAGGATAAATATCAAAACGGTGGTTTTTCGTAGTGATAGCTGCTGATGCAGCTATTCCAGCTAAAGGCTCTGCATAATCAGGCCGTTTTACTACTACACGACGTTTTGCTAAAGCGCGAGCAGGGGATAATAAATTATCAGCATCTTCATCAGCGCCAACCAGAGACTGAAACACTCGCATCTCTTTTTTCACCAATGCACTTTTTTGCTTGTGTGGATACATAGGATCGAGATAAACGACATCAGGCTGTGGCGTAATATCGGCCAGCGCTGTAATGCTCGAGGCATGGAGCAGAGTCATACGTTCTTGCAACCAGCCACCAATTTCTGCATCCTGATAACCGCGTTGCAGCCCATCATCCAGCAATGCCGCGACTACAGGATGGCGTTCCAGCATCCTTACATGGCAACCCAATGATGCCAATACAAAGGCATCTCGCCCCAGACCTGCGGTAGCATCCACAACTGTCGGCAGATAATCTTTTTTGATCCCTATGGCTTTAGCGACTGCTTCGCCGCGACCGCCACCAAAGCGGCGGCGATGTGCCATGGTACCTGATATAAAATCGACATAGATACCACCTAGCTTTGGCTCATCCAGTTTGCGAAGTTCAAGGCGTTGAGGGGTAAGAACCAACGCCATAATAGCGTTTTCATCATGTACCAACCCCCAGCGCTCCACTCGTTGAGATAAGGCGCTGTTATCAGCGCCTTGTTCACAGATTAAACAGATACCCACCTTAAATTATCCTTTAATACCGGCCTTGCGCAGCATTGCATCCAGTTTTGGTTCACGGCCACGGAAGCGTTTGAACAGCTCCATTGGCTCTTCTGAACCGCCACGGGACAAAATGTTATCAAGGAAAGATTGCCCGGTTTCGCGGTTAAAAATGCCTTCTTCCTCAAAACGGGAGTAAGCATCGGCTGCCAACACATCAGCCCATAGATAACTGTAGTAGCCAGCGGCATACCCACCGGAAAAGACGTGGGTGAATGAGTGAGGGAAACGACCCCATTCAGGTGAAGGCACTACGGAGACTAATTTCTTCACTTCCTTTAAGGTCTTCATGGTCTGAGCACCTTTCTTTGGATCATACTCAACATGTAGACGGAAATCGAACTGACCAAACTCAAGCTGACGTAAGATCCGCATAGCAGCCTGATAGTTTTTCGCGGCTAAAAGGTTATCCAACATGGATTGTGGTAGAGGTTCTTGAGTTTCGTAGTGACCAGAGATAAATGCCAGTGCTTCTGGTTCCCAACACCAGTTCTCCATGAACTGGCTTGGCATTTCTACCGCATCCCACGGTACACCACCAATACCGGAAACGCCGGCGGTTTCAATCTGGGTCAACATATGATGTAGACAGTGACCGAACTCGTGGAACAGCGTGTTGACTTCACTGTGAGTGAACAGCGCTGGTTTATCGCCAACAGGTCTGTTGAAGTTGCAGTTCAGATAAGCGACAGGCTTTTGCAGTTCGCCGTTGGAACGACGCATTCTGCTGATACACTCATCCATCCAGGCGCCACCACGTTTATTCTCACGTGCGTATAGATCCATATAGAAGCTACCGCGCAACTCATTGGTGTCATCATACAGATCAAAGAAACGGACATCTGGGTGCCAGGTTTCTACATCATGGCGTTCTTTGGCAGTAATACCATAGATACGACGAACAACCTCGAATAGCCCTTCAATAGCCTTTTGTTCAGGGAAATAAGGACGTAACTGCTCATCATTGATAGAGAATTCGTACTGTTTTTGTTTCTCGCCATAATAAGTCATATCCCAAGCTTCTAGCTTGTGGGCACAATGATGCCATTTAGCAAAACCTTTTAATTCATCTACCTCTTCTTCGCCTTGTGGATGAGCACGTTTTGTCAAATCATTCAGAAAATCCAATACTTCCTTAGGATTTTTTGCCATTTTGGTAGCAAGGGATTGTTCAGCATAATTTTTAAAACCAAGCAATTGAGCTTGTTCGTGACGCAGCGCAAGAATTTCGGCGATCACTTCGCTGTTATCCCACTTACCTGCATTTGGTCCCTGTTCGGATGCGCGGGTATTGTAGGCATAATAAATTTCCTGACGCAGTTCGCGGTTATCTGCATAGGTGATAACTGGCTGGTAACTTGGTGCTTCTAAAGTCAGTAACCAGCCTTTTTGCCCTTTGGCTTCTGCTTGGGCTTTAGCGGCGGCAATCGCACTTTCAGGCAGACCAGACAGATCCTTCACGTCAGTAATTAACTTGGTCCAGCCCATAGTGGCATCAAGCACATTATTGTTGAATTGCGAACTTAAATCCGACAAACGGGCACTAATCTCGCCATAGCGTTTCTGCTTCTCTTCCGGCAGACCAATACCTGATAATTTAAAATCACGCAGTGAATTTTCGACAGCTTTGCGTTGAGGTTGAGAGAGTTTCTCAAATTCAGCACTCTCACGTAATGACTTATACGCTTGATATAACCCCTTGTGTTGACCTAGCCAGGTACTGAATTCGGACAGTAATGGCAAACTTTCTTCATAGACGGCGCGTAATTCTGGACTGTTTTTCACCGAATTCAGATGATTGACAGGTGACCATGCACGGGACTGCTTATCACCGGCTTCGGCCAATGGTTGACACAGATTATCCCAGGTAAAAACAGTATTCTCGGCCAATATTTTTTCGACAGTTTGGCGATAATTGGCAATCACTTCTTTCACAGCGGGAACAACATGTTCTGGTTTAATAGAAGAAAATTTTGGTAAACCTGATGGAACGAGTAACGGATTAGTCATATAAAGCGTCCTTTATTATGTGTTGGATACATTGCTGAGCGGAGCAACCTTGTATCGTAATGGGTATCGGCTAATAAGATGTAGGTAAAATTCGACAAACTCAACGCGAATGTTGAGTTTATGAACAATAAAATTTAATGCTTTTTAGCGAAAAACGCCGTAAACCCTCGGCCAGTGCGGGCGGGGATATAAGGCGAAAAGCCCGCAGGGCTTTAAAGATCAATCTGGCGTTGACTGACTCTGAACGTAGGCTCTGAGCGTTTCAATCGTT